>NZ_AYYA01000044.1:0-184472 GCF_000511065.1 Psychrobacter sp. TB67 | reverse complement strand
CCTAGATTAACACACCAAGTGCAACGCTAAGTAATGGAATAAAACACCTGGTTTGGCGTTTTAAACCCTAATCGTTTTCTTGGTCTGTTGTTTAACCTGTCTTCAATGTTTTGAACCTCATCATCAGATACTTGTCTAAAGTCACATCCTTTAGGCAAGTACTCTCTAATCAAGCCATTGGTATTTTCGTTTGTTCCTCGTTGCCATGAGGCATAAGCATCAGCAAAGTAGAACCCACTATAGAGTCTTTGCTTAATGGCTTTATGATCCGCAAATTCCTTGCCATTATCGGACGTAATCGTCTTAACGTGTAGTTTCACTGGAGTTAGCATTACCACCATCGCATCCGCGACCAGATGAGCACTCTTTTTAGTCACTCGCTTCATCTTAACCAAACCTGTCTTTCGCTCTACCACTGTCACGATAGCTTGTTTATGGTTTTGACCAATGATGGTGTCCGCTTCCCAATCACCGATGCGGGATCGCTCTTTTACTACATGAGGGCGCTCATGAATTGAGATCCTGTCATTAATACGCCCACGAGTCTCAGTGGTAAGCCTTTGACGATAGGGTTTGGCTTTGCGTCTTAAATACTGCCATAGCGTGCCGCCTTGCCTCTTATCCGTCCATAAGTAACGATAGATACTCGTGTGACTGACTCCACTATGAACGCCTGCTATTTGCTCAGGACTCCACTGCAGTTTAAGCTTAGTCACGACCCAGTCCCAGACGTTTAAAATGATGGTGAAGGCATTATTTGCTCGCCTCGCTTTAGCGGTGTTGTCTGCATGCTTTGCCCGGTAGCCTCGTAGGCTTTTATTGCGTCTAAGCTCTCTTGATATGGTGCTGGGACTTCTGCCTAACGCCCCTGCTATAAATTTAATACTATGTTGTGCCCCTCTAAGGGCATAAATCTGATATCGTTCCTCTAGGCTTAGATGTGTATAGCTCATGGTTGCAATCTCACTTTGGCGGTGGATAGTAGCTTTGATGCTAGCGCATCTAGGCCTCTTTTTCACCTGCTCTTTGATATTGCACTTCATGTGTTAATCTAAGCTGCAAAAAAACCGCCGTATCTTTTGATACGGCGGTTTTTTTATGCATTCAAACGTAAGCTTAGAAGCTTAATTTCTAGTCAGTTTTAACTTTAAAATCTGTGTGACATGATTTACAGCTTTGACCGACTTGGCCAAAGGCAGGCATAACGTCATCCATACTGGTAGCGTTTTGTGCTGCCGCGTTTAGCTCAGCCGTCGCTTGTTGAAAGCTATCTGCTTCAGCTTTGAAGCCGTCGACATTAGACCATACTGCTTCGGTGGCATTGCCAGCCGCTTCTTGGTTTTCAAAATGACTCCAAGGCGTGGCAGCATCTTCTGCCAAAAACGCCGCTTGTTCTTTAAATACTTCTGCATCGAATGTATCAGGTGCTTCAGCCATATCACCCATGACACCCATCGCATCACCCCAACTTTTCATGCTGTCTTGACGCGCTTTAACATCAGGGTCAGCTGGCGTGCTACAAGCGGTTATACCTAAAGCTGCTGCCATTAATGTGATGCCAAAAATTGATTTTAATGATTTGTTATTATGAACCTGTGCCATGAAAGTTACTCCTTTAATCTGGCTAATAGTAGGCGCGCTTGCAAATGCTAGCCCTAAATAAAAATATTATTATAAAACTGACTCTCGCCCTTTAGAAACGCAGTCGCTTCTAAAGGGTTTTTGCGAAAAATACATTCTATTGTAACGGTTATCTAAGTAATGACCGTTACAATAGTTGTTATCACATCGTAAAATTTGACTGCACAACATAGATTGTATAGTCAGCGAAAAGTAATATCGATACATCACGTGCTGATATTAATTTTTTGTAGCCTCTGTCTGCGCAGGCACAGCAAGCAAGAAAAATTGATATCAGCAATACCGTAGCGTTTTTAGAATATTTTGACTATATATTGTACAACGAGCTACCACAGTGGTTTTATAACTGAGGTTTATTATGACTAAGAGTTGTTATCATTGAGCTTCAGTGCAAACGACGCTCGTAGCACAACTATAGTCGGAGCACTTTTAAACCGCTACGGTGTTACCCGCCCTAGATGTACTTAGTGTACTATCTGCGGTCGGTCGCCTTGTAGCGATTTTAAAATTCCTTGACTATATAGTTATAGCGACAGCCAATCACGTGGCTTGAGATAAAAGTCAGTCAGCTCAAACTCAGGCGTTCCTGCGGCAGGTTCAAAGCGGTAATGCCAGCTGGCCAGTGGCGGCATACTGACTAAGATAGATTCAATGCGTCCGTTGCTTTGTAGTCCAAATAGCGTGCCTCGATCATATACAAGGTTATATTCGACATAGCGGCCACGACGATAGAGCTGGAATTCACGCTGCGCTTCGATATAGGGCGTCTCTTTACGTGCCTCAAAAATGGGCAATATACCGTCAAGATAACCGTTACCGACCGCCTGCATGAAGTTGAAGCAGGTGTCAAAGTCCCAGCCGCGACTCTCCGTATTGACATCATCATAAAACAGCCCGCCGATACCGCGTTGCTCATCACGATGACGCAAATGAAAATACTCATCGCACCATTGCTTAAAGTCAGGATAGACAGTATCGCCAAAGGGCGCACAGAGGTCATGACAGACTTGATGCCAATGGACACAGTCCGCTAGTACTGGATAAAAAGGTGTCAAATCAAAGCCACCGCCAAACCACCAAATGGGGTCTTCGCCCTCGGCTTCGGCGACGAACAAGCGCACATTGGCATGGCTAGTTGGGACATTGGGGTTTTTTGGGTGAACAACCAGTGACACACCCATCGCTTGAGCTTTACGACCTGCAATATCAGGGTGACGTGCGGTGGCAGAGGCGGGCAAGTTATGGACATGAATATGGCTAAACATAACCCCTGCTTTTTCAATCACCTCACCATCTGCCAGCACGCATGAGCGCCCACCGCCGCCTTCAGAGCGTTCCCAGTTATCAGGGACAAACGTCGCATTGCCGCCGCCATCGCGCTCTTGCGCTTCTAAGGCTTGACAGATACGCGCTTGTAAATCGACCAAAAATTCACGCACACGCATGATGTCATTTTTGGTTGGGGTCGTTGAATCTGCTGCTGACAGATTTGGAGAATTATCACTATTTGGAGTACTCATAAAAATATCTATTTATTCAGGTGTAGGGCGGTATTGAAATCTTTGTCGAGTAGATGACCCATGCGATCACGCTTGGTAGCCAGATAGTCTGCATTCATGTCGTTGACGCCGACGACCAATGGTACGCGCTCCACGACGTTGATACCATGGCCAGTCAAGTAAGCGACCTTGTCTGGGTTGTTGGTAATGAGTCTCACCGCATCAACGCCCACATGGGCGAGCATCGGGCTGCACATATCATAAACGCGCGCGTCAGCAGGCAAGCCTAACATCAGATTGGCATCTAGGGTATCATGCCCTTGATCTTGCAGGGCATAGGCACGAATCTTGTTGGTCAGCCCAATGCCGCGACCCTCTTGGCGCAGGTATAAAATAGCGCCGCACCCAGTCTCTTGTATCGCTTGCATCGCGGTATTGAGCTGAGGGCCACAGTCGCATTTTAGTGAGCTAAAAGCATCGCCTGTCAAGCATTCAGAGTGGATGCGCACTAAGGGAATAGGTCGTTCTGCTAGCGCGTCATCCTTTTGCTGCAAGCCCGCGGCCTCTGTCTGTTGATCGACCACAGACAGACCGACAGTCAGCATTACATGCTCTTGACCGTCATCATTTTCAAATATATGAATATCAAACTCGCCGTGACGAGTCGGTAATGTGGCACTGGTAATAAATTGATATGACATTAATGTCCTACATGAGCCGATCATCGAGGCGGTAGCGGATTCTGACATAGCCATATTATTATGGTTAAGGTGTTATCAGTATAACCGGTTCGTGAAGGCAGTGTGTTTATTGTGCTTATTATAAAAACACACAAAGTTCACAGACGACGCACGATGATTAAAGCGACAATTAAAAAAAAATGCTATTATGCCATACTATTTTAACGGATACAGTGACAAGTCTTTGCCCTTACATTACTATGTCGTCACTAACGGCTGATATTGATGCCAGGCAATAAGGCATAATAGCAACGGTTGATGTCACAGCGTTAAGACTATCGTCGTCTATTATGGCGGCGTATTTATTGCTATGCGTGATTATATAGTTGCTAGCAGTAATTTTATAGTTAACGATATCAATATAGTCAATGACATCCATAATGGTGTCGTGATTATTACTATTATTAACGTCGCTCAGTTATTTATAGTCATAGTAATATTTTAAATAGACCCTTGTCAGCAGATTGGTAGGTATCGTACGGTTTATGCAGCAGTCACCTCATTCCCCACAGTCTCAGTCAGTATCCGCGTCAGCCATTGAGTCTGCTGCTAAGCTATCCAGTCTGCAACAGACGTATGCAGTGATTCCGCGTGCGCGTCCCCAAACGCCGCTACTTGATGCGATCAATACGCCTACTGACCTAAAAGCACTCACTACCGCGCAGCTGATAACCTTGGCTGATGAACTGCGGCTTTTTTTGCTGTATTCAGCCGGTCAGAGTGGTGGACATTTTGGTGCCAATTTAGGGGTGGTTGAGCTGACGATTGCGCTGCATTATCTCTTAGATGCGCCGCAAGATCAGATTGTTTGGGACGTCGGTCACCAAGCCTATGCGCACAAAGTTCTGACAGGTCGCCGCGATAAGCTCGGAACGATTCGCTCCAAAGACGGTTTGACGGCTTTCCCTGAGCGTGCTGAGTCGACTTACGATACCTTTGGTGTTGGGCATTCATCGACCTCTATCTCAGCTGGTCTTGGCATGAGTCTAGCGCTGCGTTACCAAGGCCGTGCACAAACGGTTGCTTGTATTATTGGTGATGGGGCTATGACCGGTGGCATGGCGTTTGAAGCCATGAATGACGCCGTGCAACAAGATGCCGATCTGCTCGTTATTTTAAATGACAACGATATGTCGATATCCTGCTCTATCGGTGGCTTTTCCCGGCATTTAGCGATGCTATGGGAGTCAGGCTATCAAGTTGATATCTCTGATACTGGCGAGCCTGTGCTGTGTCATCGCCCTGATATGCAGGCCTTTGACCGCCGCAAACGCCATAAAGAGATGCGCGATGTACCGCAGTTAAAAGACAACTTATTCAAAGCGATTGGCTTTACCTATTTTGGCCCCTTTGATGGTCATAATATCCCTGAGCTGTTACGAGTATTGTCGCTTGCCAAGCAAGTAACAGGTCCGGTCTTAGTCCATATTTATACCACTAAAGGTAAGGGCTTTGCGCCAGCAGAATTAGATCCAGTCGGCTACCATGCTATCAGTAAATTGCCTGATGAAGTGAAACCTACAGAACATAAAACTGCAGCAATCCATACTCAAAAAGCTGATATTCCAGAAACTAACCGTCCAAAAACTAGGCCTGCCTTAAAGTACTCACAAGTATTTGGTCAGTTTCTATGTGACAAAGCAGCGGCAGACGATAAGTTGCTGGCAATTACTCCAGCAATGGAAGAAGGCTCGGGGATGATCGACTTTGCTCGTCATTTCCCCGAGCGCTTTTTCGATGTCGCTATCGCTGAGCAACACGCGGTGACGCTTGCTGCTGGTATGGCGACTCAGGGCGTTAAACCTATTGTCGCGATTTATTCGACGTTCTTGCAGCGTGGTTACGATCAGCTCATTCATGATGTCGCTTTGCAAGACCTCGATGTGACGTTTGCTATCGATCGCGCTGGTCTGGTCGGTGAAGATGGGGCTACTCATGCTGGCGTGTTTGATTTTGCCTTTTTACGCTGCGTGCCCAATATGTTGATTGCGGCGCCAAAAGATGAGAATGAATGCTACCATTTGCTCAATACCTGTTATGAGTACCAAGGCTGTACAGCCGTACGCTATCCACGCGGCGTCGGTACTGGAGCTGTTATTACTCAGCCAGCGCAAACTTATAACATCGGCAAGGCAGTGGTAGAGTCAGTATTAGGTAACAACAGTGCCCCTAAAAAACTGGCGTTATTGGCATTTGGCACGATGGTTGCGACGGCTCAGCAAGCGGCAGAACGTCTGATTAATGATAATATAGAATCAGACTGTCAGATACAGCTCGTCAATATGCGCTGGGTAAAACCGTTAGATACTAAATTGCTCGAAACCTTAATTGAGCAAGGTATTACCCATATTGCCACCCTAGAAGAGCATATGATAATGGGCGGCGCGGGTAGTGCGGTCAATGAGTATTTGCTGAACGAATCTGCTGCTTTTAAAGCCAATCGTCCAGCTGTCTCTAATATTGGCATCTCTGATCGCTTTATCGCCCACGGCTCCCAAGTCGAGCAATGGGCTGACTGCGGTTTAGACGTTGGTGGTGTGGTCGGTCAACTACAAACGTTATTGTCGTAACTTTATACCGCGGAAATGCATTTATAAAAAGCTTTAATAGTTATGGTTTTAATTATAAAGATCGAAAAAAGATAATCATATAACCAACAGATATAACGCCTGCTTAGCCGTGGGTGCTGACTTTTTTACAACTTGCGCAGTTTGTGATGACCATTAAAATAGTGGTTGGCTTAGTGAGCGTGAAGGTTTTTTCGTCTCTATCGAACAATTTTAGTATAATGCGGTTATTGTTTTTAAAGGCTGGATTTTTAAAAACGACGTCTTTTTGATCGCATAGCAGTCGTGTGATGCGGCGGCTGATTGGCATGTTGTGAGCACAGATTTAGTATTATTTTTGACAGTTATTCATCAAGTAAATGTTTTATTCATTCATCAAGCAAATAGGTTATTTATGGAACCCATGGTCGTCATCGCAGCGCGTACTGCTGAAAAAGTTGGTAAAGAGATTTTATATGCGCATCAAAACCGCCACAAAATTGAATTAGATATCGAGTCGAAAGGGCTTGATGGACTGGTCACGCGTATTGATCGCTTTAGCGAAGAGCTGACCATTGAAACCCTAAAAGCCAGCTATCCAAATCACTCGTACTTGGGTGAAGAGTTTGGTATGCAAGAAGGTCGCGGTGAAGATGCTGACTGGTGCTGGATTATCGATCCGCTAGATGGCACCAAAAACTTCGTTCATGGCGTGCCGCAGTTTTGTGTGTCTATCGCGGTACAGCATAAAGGCGTGACTCAACATGGCGTTGTCTATGATCCTGTCCGTGATGAGATGTTCTCTGCTAGCCGTGGTAAAGGCGCACGCTTGAACAATCGCCGTATGCAAGTGAGCGAGCGCAAAACGATTGATGGTGGTTTATTTACTACTGGTCATCCGCTTGAGCGCAAACGCAATGGTGAAGTTGTTTCTTATGCCAAAGAGCATTTTGAAAGCCTGCTAAAAATCTCTGAGTCTGGTGGCCAGATTCGCCGTTTAGGCTCTGCTGCGCTTGATTTGTGTTATGTAGCGGCTGGTCGTTTTGATGGCTACTTTGAAATGTCTATCAAGCCTTGGGATATTGCGGCCGGTGAGCTTATCGTGACCGAAGCACGTGGTGTGGTCGTCGATCATACAGGCGCGCACAACTCAATGACCTCAGGCTCTATCTTTGCTTGTAACATCAAATTATTAAAGCCGTTGATGCAGGTGGTTGTCCCAACATGGGGCGACGCAGTCTAGTCAGTTAACGACGAGCTAGTGATGGCATGAGATTGGTCAAATGATGAGTAATTAATACTGTTTTGCTAGTGCATGTTCTAGGGCTAGTCTTCGAGTTTTTAGCAATAAAAAAGCTGGCACCATAATGGTGCCAGCTTTTTTATTGCGTCATGTTTTACTGCTTAAACGTTTTACTACTTAAACGCTTTATTAACTGGCCGCTACAGTCTTGGCGTCACTAATACCTTCTAATAAACTCAGCTCATCTTCGAGCAACCCTAGCATATCTTGCAGATGCGGTAGCAGCTTACTACAAGCGGTAATACAAAATTCAATTTTATCTTGATAGCTAGAAAGCGTGATATTCAGCGCTTGACCATCGACGATGATTGAGGCTGGATATAGCGCTTTTAGCGGTGCACCATTCCAATATAGCGGCTTTTTGGAGCCCGGCACATTAGAGATAATAAGGTTAAATGCCTGCTTCCTTGGGAATAAACCTGTCAACACATTAATGCCTTCCCATGCATAAGCAATGGCGCTGTAGTTGATAACTTGCGCTTTATTCATCCGTCTAAAACGACGCTTACCACTATTCACACTCTTATAAATCAATTGTAAACGCTTGGCTGGGTCGTCTAAGTGCGTGCCCAAATTGGCCATCAAAAATGAGATTTGATTGCCTGAGGCGCTCTCATCACAGCGTAATGACATGGGCACAAAGGCAATTAACGGCTTGGTCGGCAGGGCATTCATAGAGAGCAAGTAGCGACGTAATGCCCCCGAACAAACAGCGAGCACCACATCATTGACGTTAACCTCAAACGCATCAGCGATAGTACGAAAACGCTGAATGTCATAAGATTGAGCGGCAATGCGCCGCGAGGCTGAGATACGCTGATTAAGAATACTCATTGGCGCATCAAAGGTGCCGACGTAATCTTCATCATCACCATGCTTAAAGTTGTCGATCAACTCGGTAAAGACAGGCTTAATAGTCGATAGTTGCTCTTTTACGATACTACTTACTGAGCGTCCAGCGGGCAATAAACTGTCCACTGACTTACGGTGACGCGCTATCAGCGACCATATGGGCAAACTGACAGGTTCAGTCGGCGATTGCGACAAGGACTTTTCGACCAGACGCATGGCAGCAACACCATCGACCAACGAATGATGAATTTTGAAATACAACGCAAAACGTTCAGGGCTACCCTCGGACTCAGGCAAGATACCTTCTATCACGTGACATTCCCACAATGGCATGGCGCGGTCTAGCAATCGGCTATGCTCTTTGGAGATGTACATCAACAGCTCACGGACACGTCCGGGGTTGGGCAGCGCCACATGGCGAAAGTGATGTTCGACATCGAATTGATCATCTTCCTTCCAAAACAGCAGTCTTTCGAGCACTTGGTTAAAGGGAAAGCTCGGTGGTACTGTGGCATTTTGCATTTGCTGCACCAGCTTGTAGACGAAGTCACCGTTCGCATTTTGTCCATCTTGTGGTAATTCAAATAAGAACAAGCCCCCCACGTGCATGGGCTGTTTACGCGACTCAAGAAGTAAGAACAACTGGTCAACAGCGGTGAGAAGTCGCATAATAAATCCTTTTATGGCGATAAGTTATCAGTAAAAATTATGGAGTCTACCCACTATAAAGCTGCTACAGCGTTAATCAAGTGCAAACCATACGAGGGTATCGCTTGCACTTGGTTTTTTTGTATCGACCTTTACTGTGGGCTGACCGTCATTAATAAGTGGCTATTTGGCTGACGACTAAAACAATGCTTTTAAAGTATCATAGCTCCAGTGTCATCGCACCGAGTAGCATTACATTGCCTCTATCTTATTATTTTATAACTGGCTTTTCATCAAAAATATATATTAAAAAGTGATGACAGCCAGTCAATAGCTACTGGAAAAAATAGCCCGTTTGTGGCGAGCTGGCAGTCGCCATTTTGCGCATCGGCATACGACCAGCTAAGAAAGCCTGACGTCCTGCCCAGACAGCATGTTTCATCGCATGAGCCATCATCACGGGGTCTTTGGCATTGGCAATCGCTGAGTTCATTAGCACGCCATCACAACCAAGCTCCATGGCAATCGCTGCATCAGAAGCCGTGCCGACGCCAGCATCAACCAAAACGGGCACTTTAGCATTTTCAATAATAAGGCTAAGGGTGTGGCGATTAAGCAAACCAAGACCCGAGCCAATTAAGCTACCAAGCGGCATAATCGCCACGCAGCCCATGCTTTCAAGCTCTTGCGCGACAATAGGGTCGTCTGAGGTATACACCATGACTTCAAAACCATCATCGATTAACGCTTTGGCGGCTTTTAAGGTTTCCATCACATTTGGATAAAGGGTTTTTTCATCACCCAAGACTTCCAGCTTAACCAGATTATGTCCACCCAATAATTCGCGAGCCAGCTTGCAAGTCCGTACCGCAGTTTCGGCGTCAAAACAGCCGGCAGTATTGGGCAAAATAGTGTATTTATCAGGGGAGATTACATCAAGCAAATTGGGCTCATCGCTATTCTGACCGATATTGGTGCGACGAATGGCGACCGTGACAATTTCTGCTTCTGAGGCGCCAATGGCAGCCCCTGTCTCGGTCATGTCTTTATATTTGCCAGTACCGACCAACAGCCGCGACGAAAACGTACGGCTACCGACAGTGAAGGTGTCTTGGGAAAGTGGTATAGGGTTGGTAGTAGTGGGAGCCTGTGACATAACTGAAAATCCTAATAGCGAGCATGCAGGGTTGGACAGAAAAATTAACGTTAATGATATGAGCGTTAAAGAAGCGAGCGTTAATCACTAGTTATTGATTAGCCGTTAACTCATCGCTGGTAATTACTGACTACTGGTAATTACTAACTAACTGACTAATAGTAACGCATTGTCAGCAAAATAAGAAATCACATGATAGTCTTATTGAGTATAAAGTGGTCAGCAAATACGCCAGCCACATAAAATGCTACTCGCCCAAAACAAAATGCTATTATAACAAACTCATGCGCGCTTACTTGCAGTCTTTTTGGGTTTAGTCAATGAAGTGCGCCATGCCTTTTTGAGGCATGAAAAGGCTTTTATTTCTGCCGTTATATCTATTTATCAGGTCGTCTATATGATGCAACTGCCGTACAGTTTTGCCAAACGCCATCAACTCTTGGCCATTCTTGCTATTGATCCTGAGCTGCCAGCGACTTTAGTGCTGACCAAAGCCACGCCGTTATCAGCGATTAATGAGGCGGTGCGCTTTTTACAGCAGCAAGGCATACGCGGTGTGCCGACTTACGAGAGCATCAGTGCCGATGACTTTGAAAGACGTATGAACGCCGCTTATGCAGGCAATACGGGCGAATCACAGCACATCGCCGCTGGGCTTGAAGATCATCCCGATCTCGATAGTTTAGCAGATAGCGTGCCTGAGACTGAAGACTTGATGGATCAGCAAGACGATGCGCCAATTATTCGACTGATTAATGCGCTGTTGTCCGAAGCGATTCGCCTTAGCGCTTCAGATATCCATATTGAAACCTTTGAAAAACGTCTGGTCGTGCGCTTTCGCGTCGATGGCGAGTTAAAAGAAATTATTACCCCAAAACGCCAGTTGGCACCATTATTGGTCTCACGTATTAAAGTCATGGCCAAGCTTGATATCGCGGAGAAGCGCGTACCGCAAGATGGGCGTATCAGCTTGCGCTTAGCAGGGCGAGAAGTAGATGTGCGGGTATCGACCTTACCATCGAGCTTTGGTGAGCGCGTGGTCATGCGTTTATTAGACAAGCAAGCGGGTCGCCTCAACATGACCTATTTGGGACTGTCTGATAACGACTACACCGAGCTAAAGCGTTTGATTCATCGTCCGCATGGCATTATTCTGGTGACAGGACCGACAGGTTCGGGTAAAACCACCACGCTATACTCAGCATTGACGGATCTCAATGACCAAACTCGTAATATCTTGACCGCCGAAGATCCGATTGAGTTTCAGCTCGATGGTATTGGGCAGACGCAAGTCAATAATAAGGTCGATATGACCTTTGCCAAGAGTCTGCGCGCGATGTTGCGTCAGGATCCAGACGTGGTGATGGTCGGTGAGATTCGCGATTTAGAGACCGCCGAGATTGCAGTACAAGCATCGTTAACAGGACATTTGGTATTATCAACCTTGCACACCAATACTGCCATCGGTGCGGTGACGCGCTTGCAAGATATGGGTGTAGAGCCATTTTTATTATCCTCATCGCTCATCGGTGTGGTCGCCCAGCGTTTGGTACGTACGCTATGCACGCATTGCCATACGTGGCAGCCTGCTGATAGCGAACAAGCCAAATTATTTACTGAAATTGGTATAGGGTTACATGCTGAAAGTTTAATAGCACAGACGATTAACTTACCCAAACCCGTTGGCTGTGATAAATGTAATAATTCAGGCTTTAAAGGGCGTACCGCGATATATGAAGTCGTTCCCGTTGATGATACTTTGCGGCGGATGATTCATAGCAATACAGCGGAGTACGAGCTAGAAGAATATGCGCGCCAACAGACACCATCGATACGTGCTGATGGGTTGCGTAAAGTCATCGCAGGAAGGACAACATTGGAAGAAGTATTGCGAGTGACCAAAGAGAGCGCACTCACTGATGATATGATTGTATAAAGCGTGATTGTATAAAGCAGAACGGTTATTGAGTCAACGTCAGGTCAATTGACTCAATAACCGTGTAACGAAAAAAGCCAGTTTGGCTTACTTTTAATAGCGCTACTATTTTGCAGCAGTGCATTCAACTTCAACGCTAGCACCCGCCGCTAACTCTGCAACACCAAAGGCGGAGCGTATAGGGTAGGGCTTAGCCAATTCAGCTTTATAGACTTTATTAAAATCATCAAAATCGTCCATGTCGGTCAGCATCGCCATACATTTGACGATGTCTGACTTTTGATAGCCGTATTTTAACAAGGTTTCATTGATATTATCTAAGGCTTGTTTGGTTTCGGCTTTGATACCGCCTTTGACCAATTTGCCATCTTTAAAACCGATTTGCCCAGACATGTATAAAGTGTCGTCGACGCGTACCGCTTCTGAAAATGGATAGTTGCCGCCATCACCCAAAAAGACAGGGCTAGATTTAGTCATGGTTGAGTTATTGGTTGCGGGTGCTGCATTGGCGCTAACGGCAAAGCCTAACGAGCAGGCAGCCACTAAGAGCGCCTTGGATAAATTGGCAGTAAGTTTATGAGTATATGTGGACATCGCTGTCTCCTTATTATAATACCAAACCTAAAAATTATGATTAGCCTTGTTAAACGCGTTTAGTCTACGGTAAGTAGTACTTTCAGCCGTTTTACTCGCTACTTTCATTTTTGTGTGTGAATGGTATAAGTTTATGGATTAAAAGTGCGCTATAAAAAAAGTCGTTAATAGCGCAGTCATTGTTATGTCTGTTATTACGTTATCATTTGCTTTCGATTTTATCATCATTTTCGGTTGTAACACCGTCTGTTGCAGCAGTCTCAGTCTCGAATTTGGACTTATTATTTTGTCCTTGACGGCGTGCTTCTAACTCTGATTTTGGCACCCAAGCCCAGAGCATTTCAACGACGATAGGGTCACGCTCACTATCAGACTCGCGGTCATGAATCACGCAAGGAATAACCATTTCACCTTTTGGCGTGTTCAAAATGTCCAAGCGTTGCTCATCAGACAAGGTCGCCACTGCAGCCACTTGACCTTTTTTGATTGGGCGATAGAAATTTACCGAATACGATTTAATCAATAATACGCGGTCAGAAGGTAGGTTTAGACCTAAAATAAAGCCAGTCGCGGTTTCAGCCAGTAGGGTAATGGCAACGGCGTGGATAGAGCCGATATGGTTTTGCACCGCTTTGCTATTATTTAAGCTGACCACGACTTGGTTGGGGTCAACTGTTTCATAATAGACGCCCGTCGTGCCGACATAAGGTACAACCTTGCCAAACGCTTTGGATAAAATAGTAGAGCGTGCACCAGCGGGTAAATATTTTGTCACTGATAAGAGTTTGGTAAATTGATTGTTCACAGGCTTTAGGGTGCTCTTGGGCTTTTCGACTGGCGATTTTGTGCTGTCAGATACGGTAGCTGGCAATTTATTGCTCAGCTTGCTAGGGAGTTTTTTTAATAATCCTGACATACAAAAATCCTTCTTTAGATGGGTTAAGTAAAATTTCTAGCATGATACATTGTTCATTATAGTGGCAAATGTAGTGCATGTTATCGTAGCCGCTATGGCGACTATGGTACCTCAACCTAGATGTGGCTACTATTATTAGCATGAACTGCTGCGCTTATTAAATGGCAGTAACGTAACCATAGCATTAGCATTGATTGGACGTTATGAGAGATCATAAGATATTTTTAGACGAAGTTATTTGCTAGATTAAGTGGCTAGCGATGTTGAGTGCAAAATAACCATGACTTGATAGTGGTATTTTAGCACGCGTTATTTATCATTTTTTATTTCCATTGTGATTGCCGGAAGAAGTTATGCCTGAGATGTCTATTCATGAGCCAACCAATATCATTTATACCGGCGTCGCTGGTACTGGTAAAACCTACCAATTGCTCCAAATTGCTCAGCAATATACCGACTATCTACCGAGAGCGAACGATGCTGATTTGCTGGCACAGCTATTACAAACGTTAAGCTGGCGTGATGTGGTATGTTTGATATTTTTAGATTTTCACTCTGAAAAACAAGACCTTATAAAAGTACCCGAAATTGTCAGTCATGAATTCTTTGTTGCCAAAGCTGCCCAAAATGCCCGTGAGAAGAACTTAAGTAATACGGCATGGTCGGTGCTGCAAATGCACAGTCCTAGCAGCTCAAAAACCGTGACGTATAAAAACCGTGCTAGCCAAGCTTACTTTGATAAAGACCATAGCGGCGCTTGGTACTTGCTACCCGAAAGTATGGATTTATTAAGCAACTTAGCGCAGCAATTGGCAGAGTTTCAGCAAGCGCAGCGTGACAATACCGCAAGCCAATACCAAGCTTTTAGCGAGCAGCGTTTTAGTATGGTCAGTTTTCACCAAGCCTATGGTTATGAAGAGTTTGTTGAAGGTATTCGACCCGTTATGGCAGCTTCTGGTCATGTCAGTCACCGTTCTGAGACGGGTAATAGTCAAGCACAGATGAGCTATGCCATTCAAGATGGGGCGTTCCTCAAGCTTTGTCAGAGTGCTGCGCGTGACCCAAAACGGCGCTATGCCATGCTGATTGATGAGATCAACCGAGCCAACGTCTCACGGGTATTTGGTGAGCTACTGAGCCTGATTGAAGCTGATAAGCGCGCTGGTATGGCAAACGCTATGAGCGTGAATTTGGCCTATTCTGGTCGTGCGTTTAGTGTGCCAGCCAATGTCGATATCTACGCCACGATGAATACACAAGACCATTCTTTAGCGCCACTAGACATGGCTTTGCGTCGGCGCTTTCGTTTCATTGATTGTCCGCCTAAGCCCGAACTGTTACCCATTATCACCGCTGTTGGCAACGCTAAGCAAAGCCTAGAAGATAGGCAAACATCAGAAACCATAGATTTGGCTAAGTTGCTAACGGGCTTAAACAAGCGCATAACCCAAGCATTGGGGGCGGAGGCGCAATTGGGTCATGCGTTTTTGTTCAACGTAAAGAGTTTGGCGCAGCTACAAACTGCATTGGTTGAACAAATTATTCCGCAATTGGCACAAGCGGCTGGCGGGCAAATGGCTATTTTGCAGTATGTGTTTAGAGATGAGCCGCAGCCGATGAAGGCACAGTTCATTCAAGATAGCCAAGCGCAGATTAGTGATCATGTGGATGACGAGATAAATCATCAAACGAATGACATGACAACCAGTCAGCTATTTAGCGGTCATAATGCCTTTTTAGGACAATCGATTAACACTGGTAGCTATCGGATTAATGCCGATCTTATCGAAAGAACAGGCGAGTTCGCCACTCTATCCGTCTACCAGCGTTTATATTGATAAGGTTGCTAGCTAGTGATGAGTAGAGTAATACAGTCTGAGAGTAAAGCGATAGGTAGCAACGCTAACAGTATCGATATTGCTAATAGCGCCAGAATAAAAGCGCTCGATGCTAATATTATGACGGTATTTGAGCATCAACGCTTAATGGCGCACGATTTCTGGCAAGCGTCTGACTTTCATTGGTTGATGGCGCAAGAGTTTGCTGTATTTACTATTAAACGCAAACAGGGACAATGGCAGCTCAAGGTCGAGCATTATATCGGCATCGTATTGTTACCGAGCGGTATGACGCTTGAGATATTACCCAAATTAATTGCCTCAGCATCTACCAGTCGCCCGCAGCAGCAGTCCTTTGAGCCCCATCAAAACAGTGATAGCGATATTGGACAAATCCGTCAATGGGTACAAAACATGCTGTCTGATTTGATCAATAGCAGTAATCAACGTAACGGTAAATCAGCCAATACAAAAAGTTTGGGTCAATTCAGCTCGCAGGTAACGCCGCTGCCGTTAGCTGCACCATCGCTATCAGATTGGCTCGCTCGCCAGTTTTTACAGCGCTTGGCGCATTATCAACCAACCCAGCATTACCAAGCTCAGGTGGATAATCAGGCAACGCTACAAGGTCGGCTACTTATCAAAGAGCAACTGCGCCGCAATAGTGTACAACCGCATAAGTTTGTCTGTGAGCGCAGCATGCTCAGTCAAGACATGCTGAGCAATCGTTTGATTAAAAGCGCGCTGGTATGGCTGGCACCGCTCCTGCAAACAGCCATGCCACCCAAGTCCATACAGCTCTGGCAACAAGTGCGGGCGCTTAATTACCATGAGCGGCAGCGCCTAGAGTCGGTATATCAGCAAGCAAAGCGCCAGCTAGCACTACAACCGTTGAGTCAGCTACAAGCACAGGCCGCGCAGCAATTGTTAGAGTTGGCTTACTGGCTATTGCAGCGCTCAGATATACAAACCGGCAACGGTATCGCTGCCAGCCTATCCTCTCAACCTCTATCGCGACCACGCTTGTGTCTATTGATGGATATGAATCAAGCTTTTGAGCAATGGGCAAGCCTACGTATCGCCTCGATGTTTGAGCAACTAAATAAAAATTATCAGGCACTGCATCAAGCACAAAGCGTGTGGCTAAATGATGCAGAAGGACAGACGTGCCTGTCTATCCGTCCGGATTTACTTATTTATCAGACCCCAAATGATGATATTCGTGAGGAGAAAAATGCTAGAAAACATCCCTATGACGATAACCAGAGCATGGCTAGCGCAAAAGAGACGCGTAACTACAGCCATGTAATCGATATAAAGTGGAAGCATCTGAGCCATTCAGGTGCGCTCAGTGCCAGCGATGCCTATCAGTTGACCAGCTATGCGCAAGCGTATCAAGCAGGGCAGGTGTGGTTGGTCTATCCTGTACAAGGTAACGTCAGACAACCTGTAGCGCTCAGACAACAGATTCATGGAAGTGGTAACGCCGATAGTCATAACTCAGCTTCTGCAAAGCTGTGGCTTATGCCTTTTGATGTGCTGAGTGGCACGCTGAATGGTGAACTACCACAAGAGTTATAGACGCTGTAATTACTTCGGTTCATAAGCAAACATTCCCACCGAAAAATGGCTCTCCAAGATAATTTTAATATAATTTGGCTAATTTATAAAATATTCGAAAATAGGTGTTGACACAATCACCTTTACCCCTTAATATGTGCACCTCGATAGCGAGGAACATTAAGCAGTTAGCGGCATTGCCAATAACCAATTAATCAACTTAACTATCGTGATAATAGAAAATTTCGGAGTGTGGCGCAGTTTGGTAGCGCATCTGGTTTGGGACCAGAGGGTCGTAGGTTCGAATCCTATCACTCCGACCATCTATTTTAAGAGCCTTACAGGCTTTTTTTTATGTATAATGATATTGTTTTGATGCTATAAGTTTTTGCTATTATAAACAAATCAAGATGTATAAAAGTCCTCTAAGAGCGCCTGTAGCTCAGCTGGATAGAGCATCTCCCTTCTAAGGAGGTGGCCGCAGGTTCGAATCCTGCCAGGCGCACCATTTAGCCTGCAAATCTTGCCTTCCTTGGCAATAGTTATGGCGGTTGTAGCTCAGTTGGTAGAGCCCCGGGTTGTGATCTCGGTTGTCGTGGGTTCGAGTCCCATCAGTCGCCCCATTTTATTTAGTATAACTTTCTACATAACTTTTATACCCACTAATTGCCCTCGTTGGCATTTTTTTTCGTCTGCGTTTTTTATATTTGTGCTTTTTATATCTGAACTTCCTATCTCTTCAATTTTTTCCACTGCTCTGACTGTTTTTTGCCGGTTAGACAATCTTATTTTGTTCCTTGTTTTTTACGCACGCACTGTTGGCTTCTTTAGTTGCCAACGGACTTGTTAGGCGCTAAATTTCTTACCAGTGTTTTATGAGCGCTACAGTGAGTGAAAAATAATATCAAACCATTACGCACTGCTGATATCTATTTTCCTTGCTTGCTTGCTTGCTTGCTTGCTGTGCCTGCGCAGACAAAGATTACAAAAAGTTGATATCAGCAATAGCGTCGCGTTTTTAGGATATTTTATGAGTACAGTTAGTTTTGATTAGAGCTTAACTTTTATTTAGTTATAACTCCCTACTGCTTTTAGGGTAAAGTACCAATTATTAAGTAAATATAAATCGTTAATTAAGAGTTTCGCATGATAATGTGGGGGTCATTACGAGGATTTGGCTCATTTAGAGTTATTTACAGTCATTAAGCGCTGTCAATGTTGCCAATATTAGCGTTCTTTACAGAGGCTATAAAAAATCGTATTGTTAAAAATTAGCGTTCGATATGTGTTTAGCGTACGTATAACTTTAATCGCAGTCCACGATAAGTGATTTTTCTTGTGTAATATCTCTTAGGTGGTTTATTTTGCAGGGTTAGGTTCAACTGCCATAGATTATTGAGGAAGTTATTGATGGACGCACTGAGTGTATTGCTACAAAATGTGCATTTGTTTGAGACAAAATACTATCGTTTAAATGGTGCTGGTAACTGGTCGTATTCGCTTACCAGAAAAGACACTATTCTGTTTTATTTGGTGATGTCAGGCAGCTTTTGTATCGATGTGGGCAACGGCTTACGAGAGGCACATGCTGGCGACATCATCATGGTTCCCAATGCCTATCAACACGTCAGTTATGCGCTGAATCATCATGGTGATGATGCCAAGCCGTTGGATGAGCTGCTCACTAACTGCAAAGATAATACGCTTGATCTCACCAGCAATGGCGATGCGAAGTCGTCTTTGATACTGATTGAGTGCAAATACGACAAAGAGATGGTTCGTCCTTTATTATCGGTATTGCCACCGATATTGCCTGAGATTAATAATGACACCGATGGGCGATTTGAGGTTATTGATGTAGAGATTAAGCTGTTAACCTTAGAGTCTAAGCATGAGCGTATGGGCAAAACGGCGGTGATCAACCATTGGGCAAGTATTATGATGATTGAGTGTTTGCGCGTTTATATCGAAAGCATCCCCGAGGTCACAGACAATTGGCTAAAGGCAATGAAAGATCCGTTTTTGACCAAAGCGCTAGCAGCGATTCACGATGAACCGAGCAAAAACTGGACGATTTTGACGCTTGCGGAAGTCGCTGGAATGTCGCGTTCCAGCTTTGCGCAGCGTTTTAAAGACACCATTGGTATGCCACCATTGACCTATCTAATCGATTATCGCTTGCGCCTAGCAGCCCGTTATTTGCGCTTGCAGCAAAACAGTATCAGCCGTATCAGTGAGCTGGTCGGTTACGCGTCGGACTCGACCTTTAGCCAAGCTTTTAAGCGCGTCTATGGGGTATCGCCAAAAGCCTATCGTCAGCAGTACCAAAGACAGCTATTGGCTTAGTATCTTGCAATGTGTTGATTGTTAAGACAAAGCGTTAAGGTTAACGATTCGACCTTAACGTTTTTTTTGTCTTATGCCTACTTGATTATTCAGTATTGTTGTTCAACAAGCAAACTTAAATGGCATTATTTGATTGAGGCTATTTTGCTGCGGTACAGCTGACAATGTGTTTAGGTTCAGGTACTATGGAGTCATGAGTTGCCTAAGTGCGACCACTTGTTTTTAGCGCGTTATATTTTACTGTTTGGCATTGATATGTGGCGCGCCAAGCGATGTTTATTTTTGAAGCTGATGGTGTGTTATGACTGAACCGACCGCAAAACCAACGACAAAATCCAATAGCCAACAAGGTATCTCTACGTCTATCGAAAATAATAGCAGTATTAATAAAGACGATGTCGAAAACAATCAGCCTCTGTCAGAAGATAAGCCAAAAAACAGTGAAGAGACTTTGCCTGATAAAGCGGCGCTGCTCGCGTTATTTACCTTACCCGCTTCAGAAGAGGTTAGGAACGACAATATAGCAATTGAAAATCCAGAGACTGAAAGCACAAGGACAGAAAGCGCAGAGACCGAAAAAAAGGCTGCTAGCGAAACCAATACTGCTGCGCAGCGTGTGGCACTCTATCGCGCCCAGCACGAGCGCACACGACTACTATATATGGCTTCTACCGCCACGCGTCCCACTTATCTGGTACAAACGCTAAAAGCACAATTCGCCGAATATCAACAATATCTGCTTGCCCAGCAGCTTGATAAGCGCGGTCTAATGGATACTGATGCCATTGAGCGCCTTTGGCAGCAGCTGCATGTGGTCGACGATATTATCGCGGATATCGTGCGTCATATGCCAGCTCAGCAGCCAGCAGGTTGGCAACTGACCACTCAGGATGGTCATAATCCGCTACGTCTCGCGACGGTTGGTAAGCTTAAACATGACAAGCCTATCTTAGATCAAGCCAGTCTCAATAGTTACGTTCTTGGTCACTTTGGGGTCAGTAGTTTTACCTATGATCGCAGTTACTATATTGGCCATGTGGTCGGCTATTTATTCAGTTGTTATTTTTGCGCGCATCTGTCTATTAGCTATAGCGTGACAGCGCTCGGGCAAGAGGTCGTTGCCGATTATGATTATGCCAGTCTTGAGACCCCGCATATGGTGCGTCTGCTACAAGGCTTAGACGGTTATTGTAAAAAGCGCATTTATCAATTGGCAGTTATTTGCGCGCGGCTCAGTGTTTTTGCCAGTGACAAACGTATCGAGAGAATGTTGATCGCTGAAGTGAATGATTTTGATAAAAAATTGCAGCAACAGCATCTCGATGTTTTATTATTGCAAGGGCTGATGCCTGATAGTAATGACTCGACGCCACTCTTTTAAGTTACTTTTCATCTAAGTAATCCGTTATCTAAGTAGTCCGTTATCTAAGCAAGCCATTATCTAAGAAATTTATTGTTCAAGCACTGATTCAACCTTTTTTTGACTACCTTAGGATATCCGCTGCTATGCCCGCTTATCATTATAAAGCGCTCGACGACCACGGCGGTGTCCAAAAAGGCTTACTCGAAGGCGATTCTGCGCGGCAAGTACGCCAGCAGCTGCGTGATAAGCAGTGGACGCCCGTTGAAGTCAGTGCGGTCAATGACCGACATAGCCAACATAAAAGCCGTTATAAAAAACCGTCGGCTTATGAGTTGGCATTGCTCACGCGTCAATTATCAGTATTACTCGCGGCTGGTATTCCTTTAGAGGAAACGCTGGCTGCTGTTGCTAAACAATCCCCAAAAACCCATATCAAATCCTTGATGCTAGCCGTGCGCTCACACGTGTTAGAGGGTCTAAGCCTCGCGCGTGCCTTGCAACAAGCGGCCAGTTTTCCACCGCTATATATTGCTACTATTGCAGCGGGGGAGAAGTCAGGTCACTTAGATTTGATCCTGAATCAGTTGGCTGATTACACCGAAAACCGCTTTGCGCTACAAAAGAAAATCCAAGGGGCGATGGTCTATCCGATTGTACTGATGGTCATGGCAGTTGGGGTCATCATGGGCTTGATGAGCTTCGTCGTGCCTAAAATTGTCAAAGTATTTGAGCAGTCAGAGCAGGCGCTACCGCTGATTACCCAAATTGTACTTAGCCTATCGAACCTCATTACCCAGTGGTGGTGGCTCATGTTGCTAGTATTATCAGGAACGGCTTTCTTATTTTATAGCTTTGCCCAGACGCAAGCAGGTAAGCTGACGATAGATAGTATCGTGCTAAGACTGCCGATATTGGCGCGGCTATCGAAGGGGCTTAATGCCGCGCGTTTTGCCAGTACTCTTGCGATATTGGTGCGCTCAGGCGTACCACTGATTGAGGCGCTGCATATTGGCGCAGCCGTTGCGACCAACTTACATATTCAAAAAACCATTATCACTGCTGCCGATAGAGTGACAGAAGGCTCAAGCTTATCCAGTCAATTAGAAAAATCCTCATACTTTCCGCCGATGATGGTACAGATGATCAAAAGTGGCGAGAACTCAGGCGAGCTTGAAAATATGCTCAGCCGTGCGGCCAACATGCAAGAAGCGGAAGCCACCAACTTTATCAGTACCTTGCTATCATTACTTGAGCCTTTGATGTTGGTTTTCATGGGCGTGATAGTGATGATTATTGTTATGGCAGTCATGCTACCGATTGTGAACATGAATGATTTAGCAGGTTAGCAATTATTGGCTACTTTTATAATATTTCTTTCCATCTCTTCACTTTAAGAATCTATACGCTTTCTTATTTTTATTGCTCCTTTCATTGTCTTGTTCATTGCCTTTTCTATTGTTCAAAGCCACTTGATTTTAACCATGCTTTTGCCATCGTGGCAATATTTCTATTTCACCTATCTTGCTAAACTCTGCGTTAGCTTTCTTAAGATTTACTTACTGTTGTATATTGTTGACTCGGCCTTATTTTTACTGTGGTAAAGCCAAGCAGTACGCTATAGTAAATTTTGAAAGATTATTGTATTTCTCAATCCCTCATGCCATTTAAGCTTTGCCTTCGTTTTTTACTTTAAATTAGTAGTCCCAATACCGACAATCTGATTGCAGAGCTGGATAAAAATAAAATCATGGTCTATAGTGATAATCGTCTTAAAATTAATCAATACGACTTGACCACCATTTTACGGTTTATACTATTTTACGGTTTATACTATCTTGATACTAAAAGCGATGATAAAAGCGATGACTATGATTGACAATATTCAAGTAAAGACAATGCCACAACCTGCGAAAAGCCAAGCCAATAATTATTCAGATACAATTAATGATAAGACGCCATTGTCGGAGCAGCGCCGTCCGTCAAAGGCGTATCAGCAGTCAGGGTTCACCCTTATTGAAATCATGGTCGTCATTGTAATCTTGGCGATTTTGGCTGGTTTGGTGGTGCCAAAAGTGGTCGGGCAAAGTGATAAAGCCCGCGTTAAAACCACTGAGACCGCATTAGCGACCGTCTCAAATGCTTTGGATATGTATAAGGTGGATAACTCGCGCTATCCGACCACCGCGCAAGGTCTAGATGCCCTTACCACCCCGCCTGCAGATGCCAAAAACTATCCTGACGGTGGCTATATTAAAGGTGGCTATCCGACCGATGGTTGGGAAAACGAGATGCAATATGTCGCACCCGGTAACGAAGGTCGCCCTTATGACTTGTTTTCGTTAGGGGCAGACGGTCAGCAGGGCGGCGAAGGTCAAGATGCGGATATTTATGCCAAGCTATAGAATCATTTGACACTATTAATGAGTGCTGCATATCAATCAATAAGGTGTTATTGGTTGATATTTTTTATTCATAGAGCAGATGCTTTGTTCTACAGTCAAAATATCCTAAAAACGCGACGGTATTGCTGATATCAATTTTTTTGTAGGCTTTGTCTGTGCAGGCACAGCAAGCAATATTGATGTCAGCAGTGAGTGATGTATTGATATTACTTTTCACTCGATATAGGTGCGTCTCTACATTTAGCTTTAAGAGCATTAATCGTAGCGTTAGGTGTTTGGCATATAATGAGCACACTATTAGGGTTTGTTGAACATTCAAATGTGGCACTGGCAGTCCTAATATTTGAATGTACAACAGACCCCAAACATCGACAGTTGTAATCAAAGGTAGCCACTCATGATCATTTTTAAGCCAGCCACTACAGTAGTAGCAAGCAAAGCCAGTGCAAAAAAGTCTTACTTATTGTCTTTTGTTTTAGCGGCTAGTACGCTATTCACGGGCCTAATGGCGACTTCAGTGACGGCGCAAGCGGCTAGTTTGAGTGATTTATTTGGCAATCAAAACAGTGCTGCGAAGTCGAAGTTTCTGCCAGTCGATCAGGCCTTTCAAGTCGTGAGTAGCGGCAAAGCAACCAGCAACGGTACGCGCCTATCGATCGCTTTTGAGATTACGCCCGGTCATTATGTCTATAAAGACAAGCTTACCTTGAATTTTCCTAAGGGCGTGAGCGCGACACCATTTACCTTTAGTCAATCGCCCGTCTCAATTGATGATCCTACTTTTGGTAAGGTACCTGTATTTACCCAAAAAAACGTAGTGGCGACTACTACGTTGACCACTAATAACGGTAAAGGTGCCAAGAATGTACCAGTGATTATTGGTTGGCAAGGCTGCGCTAAAGCTGGCTTGTGCTATCCACCAGAAAAAATTAAAACCACGGTTAATATCGCTACGCCACGTAAATAGCATTTAACGCTAGGGCGTGTCGTCAATTAGTCTATGTGTTCATTGATGATGCGCCTTAGTTGAGTAGTTAAGCCGCTTACTCAAAAAGCCAGTCTGCCCCAACATTCGCTATAAAAAGGTAGTTCTTAATGTCTAAAAAGACGTCAATAACAGAATCATCATCAACGTCTGCCGCCAAAACGTCTGCTGCCAAAAACCATCTATTGGCATTTGCTATCGCTAGTGGCTCGCTGCTTGCTAGTATGACAGCGACCTCGATGACGGTACAGGCGGCTGGGCTTAGCGACCTTTTTAGTAGCGATAAAAGTGCTGCCCAGTCGAAGTTTTTGCCGGTTGATCAAGCCTTTCAAGTCACTAGCAGCAGTAAAGGCACAACATCAGGCACGCGCTTAGCGATTAACTTTGATATTACGCCTGAGCATTATGTTTATAAAGATCAAATCAAGCTAACTTTACCGGCTGGCGTGAGTGCCGCACCATTTCAATTTAGCCAATCGCCGGTTTCAATTGACGATCCTACCTACGGCAAAGTAGCTGTCTTTGACCAAGCCAATATGGTCGCGACGACGATATTAACCAGCAGTAATGGTCAGAGTGTCAGTGACGCCGCTGTGACGATTGGCTGGCAGGGCTGTGCTAAAGCCGGTCTATGTTATCCGCCTGAAAAGATTAAAACTAACGTTAATATTGCGGCCTTACAACAGTCCGCTGCCGGTACTGCTAAGAACGCTAATAATCCAGCCAGCCAAAATAATAGCAAGGATGCCATTGCAAGCACATTGCCCGTAACAACTCAGGCAAATAAGGCGAATGCTCTACCCTCTGAAGCCGAGCGGTCGCTGGTAGATGACGAGGTTATTGACTATGCCTTGATGGATGAAGGTGCTTTAGACAGCGAAATCACAGCTAGTAACACCCTCTCTGGCGCGGATACCAGTGCCGTAGGAGGTGCAGCCAGCAATAATGGAGCGCTCGATAATAACAATAACAATGTCACTAATATTGACAGCAAAAACGTGGTTGCCAATAGCTTAGAAGAAAGCGATCCCTTTGGTTTGTCGACCCATCCTTGGTTGGCATTAGGCTTGTTATTTTTAGCAGGGTTGGGCTTGGCATTGACGCCTTGCGTATTACCGATGCTGCCCATTGTTGCTAACATCGTCGCTCGTCAGAAAAACCCAACGGTCAAAAAAGGCGTAATCTTAACCACAAGCTATGCGATAGGCGTGTCTATTGCTTACGGTATTTTGGGCGCAGTGATTGCCGTCTTTGGCGAGTCACTAGGTATCATCGGCTGGCTACAAAACCCTATTATCTTAATCAGCTTCGCGATTGTATTTGTCCTGCTGGCGCTATATATGCTCGGCGTTTTTACGATTCGTTTACCGCGCACCATTACCAGTAAGATGCAAGGCTTGAGCCAAGCCGGTGATAGTAAGTTGGGCAGTACGGGCGGCAGCTTGGTGGCTGGTTTCTTATCAGCCTTGGTGGTATCGCCTTGTGTGTCTGCGCCGTTATTTGGCGCGTTGCTAGCGGTCTCGACCATCGGTAGCCCACTGTTAGGGTTTGCTGCGTTATTTATGCTGGGCTTTGGTCTGTCGGCACCGCTTATCTTAATTGGCGCGACGCAGGGCAAAATCATGCCAAAAGCTGGTGAGTGGATGAATTGGGTTAAGCTAGGTTTTGCCTTATTATTATTCGCTGTGGCGCTATTATTGATTGAGCGCGTCTTCATCTCACCAGTGATGCTACTGGTTTGGGCGTTATGGTTTATGGTCGTGGCGACATGGGCGTGGAGCTGGATAGGTAAGGGTCGTATGCTGACCCAAGCATTGGCTTTGATTGCGGGTATTTGGGCGACGACGCTGGTTATCGGGGCAGCATTGGGAAATGATGACAGCCTACACCCTTTGGCTTCATTAAGCTCACCTATAATGGAGCAAACGACGGGGCAGACGACAGGAGTGAATAACGCCAGTCGTAATGCTAATGATGTACGCATTACTACCCTTGCAGAGCTAGATGTGATTACTGCGGCTAGTCCCAAAGTCATTGTTGATGTGACCGCTGAATGGTGTATTGAGTGCCGCATTATGGATAAAAACCTATTCCACAATCGTCCTATGCAAATGCAAGATTGGCAATTGGTGCGCTTAGATATCACAGAAACCACGGATGATTCAAAAGCTATCTTGGCGCGTTATCAATTGTTTGGTCCGCCGACGCTGTTGTATTATCAAAACGGTCAATTGGTAAATAAGCAAGTCGGTGAAATCGGTCGCCAAGAGTTTGAGCAAACCTTAACAGCGCTGAATAATACCAAATCGCTCTAACGCCCTAGTCAAAATATCCTAAAAACGCGACGCGGCTGCTGATATCCATTTTTTGTCGCCTCTGTCTGCGCAGGCACAGCAAGCAAAAAAATGGATATCAGTTGTGCGTGATGGTTCGATATTATTTTTCACTGACTATATAACTAAAAACAAGCGAAAAGCCAGCATCTCTCTCGGCCTAACCGGTTGAGAAGGAGGCTGGCTTTTTTATCGCTTATAATCCGGTTTCTTATGACTAATAATTGGTGTTTCTCTTGAATAAATAACGGATAGCAAAGCACACTTGCACGAACAAAGAGCGCGTTGCTATATGTCTGAATCGGTAGGGGAGTGACAGACAATACGCTGAGCAATGACAGCGTGAATGATTTAGGAGCAGCAAGAATATAATTATAGCTGTTAAGGTGTTATTAATTGAACATGGGCTAGATTAAGTTCTGATAACGCTAGTATAATGATGATAATTTTATTACAATAACGCAACAATGTTGAAGTAACAACGCTATGACCAATTGCTACCAACATTTGGTTATGAGCCACACGCCCTAATAATTTTCAATCAAATATCGATATCATTGACTACCAATTTTAGCTTACCTGTTATTGATGCCATCTGCATTAGATAATCTACCGGCATCAATGCCAATTACGACAAAGGACACTTATGTTTGCTCCTCTTACACCCCAGCATCAGACTCGACGCACCATGGCTTTAGGGTTTGGTTCAAAGACACCGCTGAGCATCGCTATGGGTATCGCCTTAAGTTGTACGGCTCTACAAGTACAAGCGGCGAATGACGGTCAGGTTTATAATGAAATACCTGTAGCGGACGCTGCGGTTGAGTATGAAAACGACAATGCTCAGCAAGTGGTTTCTGAGCGTCTAAAAACGCCTAATAAATCGCTCGATCGCAGTAAGTTGTCAAATAGTGAATTCGTCGCCAAGCAGGCGGAATTGTTTTTTGAATGTACGCAAGTACAGACCAGTGCTGCCCGTCTTGCTTGCTTCGATAAGGTTGCTGAGCAAGGCGAAACGCCGAGCTACATAAATACCAAACAACCGCTAGATTTGGCAAAAACATTTAAAACGACTATTTCCGGTAATCCGCAAGTTGTCTTTGCTGAAGAGAATACGACTAATATTGTACAGACCAATGAGACTGATACTGGTCTATTGGCCAATCAATCAGATTCTACTGAGAGTCAGAGTCTAGATACGGTTGGGCTGACGCAAAGAGAAGCAAACGTTTTAGAAAATGTGGGCGTGACTCAAGGCGATATTGAAAAATATACGCCGCTGAGTTTATCTTATGACCTTGATAAAAACAGCGAACGTGGTACTTGGACGGTAAGACCGTACCGACCAACCTATGTACTACCGTTATTTTATACCTTTGATCCCAACTTAAACCCAGGGACTCCCTCTCAAGAAACAGAGTCTTACTCTGCTAATGACATACGCGAGACCGAGCTAAAATTTCAGTTGTCTTTAAAGACTAAGGTCGCAGAGGATTTATTCGATACCAATGCTGACTTGTGGTTTGGTTATACCCAAGAGTCGCACTGGCAGGTCTATAATGAGGATAACTCACGAGAATTTCGCGCCACCGATTATCAGCCTGAGATATTTTTGACCCAACCTGTAGCCGCCGACCTACCTTTTGGTGGGCGTTTACGCATGTTGGGTGTAGGCGCTATTCACCACTCCAATGGACAAGGCGATCCGTTATCGCGCTCATGGAACCGTGCTTATCTTATGGCAGGTGCAGAGTGGGGCAAGCTATCCGTCATCCCGCGTCTATGGGCGCGTGTGAATAATGAAGATGACAGTAGTGAGGACAATCCAGATATCGAAGATTATATGGGCTATGGCGATGTCAAGTTTTTATATGATTTGGCCAATCAGCAGAGCCTAAGCGGTACCTTGCGTTATAACCCAAGCACCAATAAAGGGGCCGCACAAGTCGACTATACCTATCCATTATCAGAAAACGTCAATGGCTTTGTGCAGCTGTTCCAAGGTTATGGCGAATCCATCATCGATTATAACCATGAAAACACCTCTATTGGCTTTGGTATCGTGCTTAACGATTGGAAGGGTTTTTAGTATCAATACTCATCCTGACCCTAAAGCATGCAGCGCCAAAGCATGCAGCACCTAGTCCCTTATCAAACCGGACTATGGCTGGCAGAGTATCTAAGTATACGCTGCCAGTTATGCCGCGTTCATCGCAGCACCTCACAGCACTCAGCAAATACACCCAATTCTTTCTCTGATTCTTTGCCTAGCAATCATGCACTGATTGCCAATTTGCGTCTTTTTTTTGATAAACGTTTAAATCACGGTCTGCTCTGTTCGCATTGTCATCATAGTATAGGCTGGTTGCCCAAGCCCTTTCAGGTCGACATCGCGGCTGCTAGTACGCTTTCTATTCAAGCCGCGACTTATTACGATTATCCCATGCGCCAAGCGATTCGTGCTTTTAAGCATTCTGAGGACATGACCAAGTTGCCATTATTGCTGCACGCTCTGCGGCAACTGCCACGTCCGCACGGCTGTCATCATGATAACAGTGTGATTGTCGCTATGCCGACTACCTCTCTACGCTTGGCCAAGCGTGGCTTTGATCCCGTTAGTATTTTATCAGCGCATTTGTCTAAGCATTGGCACATACCACTGTGGCACGGGGTGCAGCGTATTGATAACACTATCAGCCAGCAAGGACTGAGTCGTGCCGAACGCTTGAGTAATTTAGACAACGCTTTTGCATTAAACGAAAAGCCAGCCGTTAAGCGCTTAATTTTATTCGATGATGTCGCCACCACTGGTGCTAGTTTGCAAGCATTAGGACGTACACTGCACAGCTCATTCGGCGCTGCACCGCTTGATCAGCATCAACCCTCCCATGGATATCATCTTTTTGCCTATGCATTAGCGCACGGTAATCAGTGATAGATTGCCACCAATCTACTGTTCTATTGGTATCTACTATTATGTTGCTAATGTGTTACCTTACCGCTATATTATGAATATACCTTAGCTAAATTTGTTATTTCTCTGTATTTTTTAATATAACCGTTACTACAACACCATTTATCAAGTTAAATGGAATAAAAATTGCAGTGCAGTATTGTATAGAAGCCTTATAGATAATTAAAAAATGAGGCGAGCTATACCGGCTTCATTACTATAAAAATTAGGTATTTATTGCCTTTAAGAAATTAGAGCTGCACACAGCCATAAATAGGATTTGATGTGAACGCATCTGCGAAAAATGTACCTTACCAATTGCGAATGAACAGCTCAGGATTTACCCTGATTGAGCTGATGGTAACGATTGCTGTGCTTGCCATTATTGTCAGTATAGCAGCGCCTAGTATGAGTACGCAGCTGGCCAATCAGCGCGTTAAGTCGACTGCTGCGATGTTGGAAAATGCCCTTAAAGAAACCAAGGTCGAAAGCGTGATTCGGCGACAGGCTTTGGAGTTCAGTTTCGATGATAGTACTCATTCGATGTCCATAAAAACTAAGGGCTCTGGTTCGGAAGAGGTTGCAAGCTATGGTTATAGCTCAAAGAGTATCATAAAGGCGGAAGAATCATCGATTACCTTTAGCCCAAGTAAGCGCGCGGATGCAGTGGTTTATAACATCTGTGATAGCGGAAACTCATCTGCTAAGATGCAGGTTATCGTTACTGCAGTTGCTAATATAAGTACTGCAGTAGGAGGGACTTGTTAATGGCTCAGTTTAATAACCAGCACGGGGTAGGCTTAGTTGAGGTCATGGTGGCTTTGCTACTATTGGCTGTCGCTGTATTAGGCTTTAGTGCTTTGCAGATAAATGCGTTGAATGCTACGGATGAGAGTTTGGTACGTAGTCGTGCTATGAGTATGTCAAAACAACTATCAGAAAATATGCGCTTAAATACTTTAGCTACTGATGATTTTATGACAGCGTTAAACACCCTGAATCAAGGTACAGATAATATCACTGAGTATTGTGCGAAAGTGGCACAGGCAAGCAGCAGTTTTGATCAAGATAGCTGCAAATCAGACGCTTGTAACGCCGAAGAAATAGCAGCATTGAACACGTGGCAGGCAGCCAATTTAGGCTGTGAACAAGATATCATGTTAAACATGACCACTTGCCCAGATATGGCTGATATAAATGCTAGACAATGCATTATTACTTCGTGGGGTAAAACAATACCTGTTTTAGATGACAGTGAAGACAATGCTTGTGGCAACAGTAGTGGTTCCTACAAAGTAGGGTCGCATTGTCTGATAATGGAGGCTTATTAATGAGAATCTCAATGCTTCAAGATTGTCGGAAACGCCAAATGGGATTTACATTAATAGAACTCATGGTATCGCTGTTTTTAGGTCTGCTTGTATCTGCTGCTGCAGTACAAGTCTATATGATCAATGCGAAAACAGCAGGCATACAAACAAGCGCCTCAGAGTTAGTCGAAGATGCTGCCTTTAATCTACCTATAATAGAAAGAAAAGCGCGTCTTGCAAACTTAGGATTAGCAGATAAGGTTGCAGCCGACCAACCTGGTTCTGGTATCGCTTTAACGAGCGCTGAGAATGCAATAGAGGATGAGGATGGCAATAAAGCTTTAGATAGCTTTCGTAATCCCAAAGACTTAGGTGGTGATCCAAAAGTACCCAAAAATATTACTTTAGGTGGCTCTCCTGTAAATGTTGCTTTATTAACTCGTACTGGTGATCAAACGGTAGGTACTGAGACAAATGAGTGGACTGGAGCGAGCAACACGAGCTCGAAAAGTGGTCAGCTGACCATACAGTACCGTGCGCCACAAGACATGTATGACTGTGAAGGTAAGTTGGCGCTAGGTCCAAGAAAGGTCACTATCGGTGGAGTAAAAGAAGTCATCGATGGCCAAATCATTGTAGAGCGCTTCTATCTAAGAGCACCTGACGCATCAAAACCTACAGAGCTTTCTTTGTATTGTGATGCAGGAAAGTATATTACCGAAGTTATGGATGAGTATACTGAACAAAGTAGGCCAGATGAAAAGCTATCTGAATCTGTTGAATTTGAAACCAATAATACAATCAGAGATTTTGGTGATGCTGGTCAGGAGGTTATGACCCATGTGGATTACTTCGATATATTATTATCGACCAGAGAGGGCAATCAGCTACAGTATTATACGGTAAACGACTATCTAGATTTGGACCTTGAAGATCAACCGCCTATTATAGGAATAAAGTACGGTTTGATTTTGCGCTCTGATAATGCAGTGTTGAATGAAGAAGGCCCATCTGAATTCACTGTATTGGGTAAAACCTCCACCCTAAATAATGGTTTGAGCAAAAAATATCTGCGCACGGTAGTAGAGTCGTATGTGACATTAAGAAATATAAGTGTTATGGATGATTAAGCAAAACCTGATGTGTAAACCTGTCTCGCTTAGGTAATAATATTATGAATAAATATCCTAAATATCAGCTGCCAGCCTCCCAGAATGGAGCTACACTAATCGTAGTTTTAATGTTTTTGCTATTAATTATTGTCGTAGGCGTCATTGCTGTACGAAATAGCATGACGTCATTACGTTTGGCGACTAGCGATCAGGTAGATACCTTACTACTAACGACTTCAGATACATCCAACAAGAATATTGAAAATATCATTAATGATCCGACATACAGCAGTGAAAAAGCCAATATTCTTGGGTCACTTGGTTTTTTTGGTTATTTCTTGAATACTGGTGCCACATCAAACCGTGGTGATCAGGTGCTGTTCTGTTATCGTCCACGCCAAAGCTATTTTTTTAAGATGTCTGAGGCAACTATTATTACCCCATCGGGGCAAAGTAAGTTGGTAGGCGGTGCAGGTTCAAGCGGTTTTTGTCGCCCTAGTCAAGCTGGCGATTTTGTCAATGCTCGTCAAAACGTCATGACTCAGGTGTCAGTGACCAGGCCAAACACACAGTCATTACCAGTGACACCATTTGGCAATGTGCCGCTAGAGATAACCATCAACTCAGATGATGCGACCAGTAGCTCGCCAAGCTTTCGCATACACTCCACCTCATTTTTGCCAGCGATGTCAAAAGTATCAGACGCAAAGATTACCGAGTGTCTAAAAAAACCTAGCGAAAATGCTGCATCATTTGTAGCTGGAACTGACGAAGATGACTCTACTCAAAATACATATTTTGGCGAGACGCGTAACGAGTGTTTGGCCAAGATTGGTGTACCAGCCAAGGTACTAGTCAAAGAAGCCAAGCTAGAAAACAATGTCGATTCCGAGAACTGTATAAATGAAGGTTATGGTAAAGGTGACGGTAAAATATCTCAAGCGTGTCAGGATTTATTGGGCTTAACGCCGAATGGCAATATCGCTCAATCAGCAAAGTAACGTGGCCAATATCTATAATTCGCATATAGTAGGAACTAAATATGAAACTCATTCAATCGACCTTTGCCTTATCACCACAGTTTCGTCCTGCTGCTATCACGTTGGCGGTGGGTGCGTTCTTGGCGTCTTCAGTGATAACCCATGCTGGTACCTCCTATGATAGCAGTGGCGATCCAAGCTATAACAAAATTGGCGATTTGACTATTTATCAACCCAGTAGCGAATCGAATAAACCTACGCTAACTTTGATGTTAGATAAATCAGGAAGTATGAAAGGGGATTATAGTTTCATTAGAGATTATCTTTTTGAAGATACTAGGGTCTATCGGGCTTATAGCACCAGAAGACAATGTTTTCCCTTTATTGGCTGTTTCAATGTAAGAGATAAAAATTTTTATTATTTTAGTCCCAATAATGTACCTGCCAACCTTGTAAAAGAAGACTGGGTTCAAAAATATACAGTTAAAGGCTTGGTAGGCAAAGACAACCAGTTATGTGTAATGAGAGACAATCCGATCTCTAATCCTAATAATGATTTAGCTGATAGTTACTTACCTCTGAGGTCGATTAGAGATGGTGTAGCGCTTGAAGCTTGTTTGCTAAATGGAGAGGTAAAATACGATCGTATGTCTTCTCTAAAAAATGCAATATATGAGCTCATACAGCTTGAGAATATGAATGAAGATATAGCGCTTGGTATTGGAGCATTTGGTTACGGAAATAGTAAGCAAGGACAAATAAAGGTTCCTGCAAAACCATTGGATGCGACCCAAAAGCAGAATATCCTCGCGTTTTTAGGCAATCTGAATGCTTCTGGTGGCACACCGATGGCAGCAGCCTATACTGATGCTGGTGCTTATATGTTGGGCAACAGCTCAGCTGGTGGAATAGCTAACAACCAGTACAGCGGTATGCTATCAACTTCAGATACTGAAATTGTAAATAGCAATACGTACAGGGCACCAGAAGCTCAGCAATGCGGCGCAGAAGGTATCTATCTACTCACTGATGGTTTACCCAACAGTATGGGCGAAAGGTCTACGTTAGAGAGTATGATGAAAACATCATTGAATCTTTCTAGCTTTTCTTGTCCTGATTCAGGTGGGCTGCTAGAGGGCGCTGAAACAGAAAATAACCAATGGAAGTGCATGGGTGCATTTGCAAAAAAACTGAGGACAGAGCGCCAAGTGACAACAGCAATGGTTGGTTTTGGTGCTACGTTTGATACTGTAAACAATCCAAATAATTATACGTCAGTAGAGCGCACGTTGACTAGGTTTACGGACAGTGATGGCGCGCCTTATAGATATAATAAAAAGTATTACGACTGCTCGCAGATTTCGGCTACTGCCAATCCTGATGCACGCAATGCCTGTAACCTAGGTATGGAATCAGGTATATATGATACTGATAGTGTCAGTGTTGGTGGCTATGGACAAGGTGGGTTTTTCTTTGCTAAAGATACAAAGGACATCGTTGGTAGTGTCTTATCTGTTATACAGGAATTAGAAACGGATTTACCCAGTATTCCTGCAGGTACTATCACTGTGCCCGCAGATCCTCTAAGTAGTCTAGGCATCAAACCTTATGCTTATCTACCGATGCTAGAGCCCAAAGTGGGTAGTGATGCCTCAATATGGGCGGGCAATCTCAAAAAATACCATGTCAAACAAGCCACGCTATATGGAAAAGATGGCGATAGACTCTATGTCGATGATGACGGTGACGGCTTTCCTGATGACTTAAATCCAAATGCACAAGATATCTGGAGCACACAAAACCAAACGGTACTTAACGAAGCTGGCGTTAGTATTAATGTAAATAATAGAATCACAGCGGGTGGCTTTTATGCTCAGCTAAAAACACCAAAGACAGGGGGCAATACCACACGTAATGTCTATGTTGAAAATATCGTGGATGGCGAAACGCAATTGCTCAAAGTGGGCGTCACGGATGGAGCATTACAAGGGTTTGGTGACCTTGATGATTCATATAAAACTTTAACCAAATTATACTTACTCAATTTCTTGGGTTATGATGCCAGCCCGACTCAGGCTGAAGCAGATCGTATCGATGCTGCCGATGGCGGCGTGCTAGCGGAGCTCGAAAAAATCATTATTAATCCACCAGGCGATATAAAAGTGTTAGGTGGAGTGATTCACTCTAGACCGACACTCATCTCTTATGGTGCCAATATCAATGCGAATGATAAAGATACTGATGGTGATGGCAAGGTAGATGCCGATGCAGGTATGGTAGCAACTGATGAGAGTAGCCGTGATGACTATGTGATGTTTGGCTCAATGGAAGGTGCTTTACACATTGCTTCTGCAGATAGTGGGCAAGAAAGTTTGGCGTTCATTCCAAAGACTATCCTTAATAAGCAGATTCAAGCTTTACAGCCAGAAGGTAGCATCGTAGATGCGCCTGTGTTTGGCGTTGATGCACCATGGTCAGTACAAGGCAGTTATAAGTACGACTTTAGTTCGCCCACATCTGAGTCATCTGGAAAAATCCTCGCTGATAAAGTCTACGTCTATGGTGGTCTACGCCAAGGCGGCAAGGGAGTATATGGTCTAGATGTTAGCAGTTTAAGTAGCCCTGAAATGCTATTTAGCATAAATAACAGTACTGATGGCTATCAAGCATTGGGAAAAGTGTGGAGTGAGCCGGTGTCTGGCAAGATAAAAGTTGGCACGGGTAAAAACAGCATCAAGGATGTCATCATCTTCGGTGGTGGTTATGATGAATGCTACGAAGATCCGACATTCCGCTTGGATGCAACTGACAATGAGTTTGAAGATTGCAATAAATCGATGACGGACGGCAATGCGGTATATATCGCAGATGCCAAGACAGGTGATGTGATTTGGTCAATATCAGGCCGAACGTCAGGTGCCTCGGGCAAGCATATCCAAGTGCCAGAGATGAAGCACAGTGTCGTCAGTAAAATTACAACCTTGGATCGTGATGATGACGGTATGATCGATCATCTGTATTTTGGTGACTTGGGCGGCCAGTTATTCCGCGTGGATCTGCGGAATGGGCAAGCTATCAGCGGTAGTGCAGGTATCAATAACTTTACTCGCCGCATCGTAAAGGTACTCGATGGCAACTCTGGTACGCTGGTCGAGAAAGGCTTACAGCGCCGGTTCTATGGTCAGCCTTCAGTGAGCTTTTATAAAGATCAAAGCGTTCTGTTTGCACTAGTCAATATCGCCTCTGGTGATAGAAGCAATCCAATATCACGCTTGCGCAATGATATCCCTAGCCAGTCCGATCGATTGTTCGGAGTCATTGATCGAGATATTGCCAGTCCAGGACTTTATGGAGAAGACACAAAAATTACGTTAGCCACTGAGAACCTCGATTCAGATGATTTAATCGAATTGCCGTTTAATCAAAACGATGGCAGTGTAACCAAAGCAGGTGTTAAAGTACCAATGCGACCAAATGTCGCTACGTCCCAAGGTTGGTTCTATCCGTTAAATCAGTTTGATGGCAATAGTAAAGTCAAAAATGTCAAATCCATGGGTGATGGTATGGCCATTGGTGGTCTTTATTATATGACTGCATACAGCCCAGAGATGAAATATGATGAGACCAGTGGCTGTGCCGCTCAGATTGTTGGTGGTTCAGAGCGTCAAATATATTGTTTGCCTTATGGTATCTGTGAGCAAGAGGATGCTACAACAGACAAATCATCAAATGGTACAGGTGGGTTTGTACGCGCAGGCAAGGGAATTCAAGAGCTGGCATTTGGCGCCTTTAATCCAGAGAACCCTACGACACGTATTATGTTAGGTACCCAGTCATTCAGTGAGTTAGTCGACTCAGGCAATCGTATTGAGTTCGGTGGTGCTTGGTCATCAGATAATGAGTCAGGACTAGATACCAACTGTCCTGGCGGCAATTGTGGAGGATCGAGTACTGGTGCAGATAATGTAAACGCTAGTGGCTCCGGTGGTGGTAATGTCAGTATTATGGACTATCGTTTATTTACCACTAGATGGTATGAGCAGCTATCGGAGTCAGTTAATGACTAGATATGGCAACAGCATACAGCGGTTATTGAGCGGTGTGTCAGCAAGTCGCTACCCAACTGCCCAAAAGGGCTTCACCCTTATTGAAGTGATGATTGTTGTCTTTATCTTAGCTATTTTGGCGGCTATCGCAGTACCTAGCTATCGCCGTTATGTCATCATCAATGCTGAGCGTGATACCCAAGCTAGAATGCTGCAGTTACAATTAGAGCTAGAGCGTTGGCGTGCTACTGCTCTGACTTATAAAGGCTTTGTACCACAGACAGTAGATAGCAATGGCGATACTGATTACAGCTACGCAGATGCGGATGATACCATCATTAATGTGCCTGCCGGTAGTGGCGATGATTACACCTATCGTATTACTCTAGTTGATGGCGATACATCAGGCACGCCTGTCAGCTTAGTAGCAAATCCCGGTGTGGACAATGTCACAGGACGCACATGGAAGATGCTTGCAGTACCTAATTCCACTCGTTATATTAAAACTGGAAGCAAAATCATGCTTACCAGTTCTGGTATCAGATGTATGACAACGACAAGTATCGCGATTGGAGCAGATGATTGCGGAAATGGTGCTCAAACATGGTAATGGTAAAAAATACATATAGACAAGTCAAAGATGAGCGCGGATTTACGCTGATAGAGCTAATGATTGTGGTTGCTATCATCGGTATCTTAGCAGCTATAGCTTACCCAAGCTATCAAGGCTATATCGAAAGGGGTCACCGTGCTGATACGATGAGCGAGCTACAAAACATCGCTGCTACTATCGAAAGTCGCAAGCTGGCGCAAGGGCAATATAGCAATGCGTTACTCACTGGTCTCGGTGGTAACTTCCCACAAAGTAATTCACTCTATACGATCAGCTTTGATCCAGATCCGCTGACCGCTGAATGGACAATTATAGCGTCACCTATAGCAGGTACCCGAATGGCTGGTGATGGCGATCTAACCTTTGACTACCGCGGGCTAAAATGTAGAGATACCGACTGTGGTATGGGTAATGAATGGAGATAGTCATAGATATGTAATTAATTGACAAAAAACGTCAGTCTAGTTTACTATTTACGCTCAAACATGACATAAATTGACAATATACAGTAGGCTAAGCGTAACATTTAGTGTCAGTTATCATAGTAATAGTGACCCATTAAGCATTAATAACAAGGCTAGCAGGCTGATTACGGTAAACACATACTATAAGTGATGATTTTGGCACATTATATGCAGCAGTTATTATAAGAAATAAATATACTTATCACTGACAGTAAGATTATTAATCTACTGTCATATTATCCTAAAGGACAATTCTATGAACACACAAAAAGGTTTTACCCTAATCGAACTAATGATCGTTGTTGCTATTATCGGTATTCTAGCTGCGATCGCTATTCCTCAGTATCAGAACTATGTTGGCCGTGCCAATATCGCAGCAGCAGTATCTACCATAACAGCCAATAAAACTGGTTTAGAAGAGTACGTTATGGAGTATGGTGAGTTTCCAGATGGTACAACTGAGGCTAAAGCGGCAACAACAAAAACGGAAAATGGACAAGTTGTGCAGGTACCTGCTGTACGTGGTGAAACACCTCAGGATTTAGGCATCGTTAGCCCATCATTTGGTACTGTTAAGATTGACGATACTGGAAACGGTGCAGGTGTTATCGAGGTTACATTCAATAGTGGTAACCCAGGTATTAACGGTAAACAAGTACAACTTGTTCGTGATGCGAATGGTACTTGGAAGTGTGTTAGTAACGTAGATGAGAAGTTTGAAAATAAATCATGTGCTATTGACACATCACTGACTCCAATCACTTAATAGACCCGCTAGAATGAAAAAAGCCAAGCATGATGTTTGGCTTTTTTTATATCCAAAATACGTGTTAGTACAACGAGTACATTAAGAGTCTATAACGTAAGAGGTTATTTGATATGGAGTCATCGAATAAAAACCGCGTTTCGCTATCACAGTCAGGGTTTACGCTAATCGAAATGATGGTTATTGTTGCTATTATCAGTATTTTAGCAGCGATTAGTATGGCTAGTTATCAGACACATGTACGAAAAACGCAGGTAATGACTATTTATCAAGAAATTAATAGTTTTCGAACGCCGTATCAGATGTTGATGAATGAAGGGTCAGGAGTGACTGATTTTAGTCCTGCTGGATTAAATCTGGCAGGAAGTTCGAATTATTGTCAGTTTAATGTGATACCGCCTAATATAGACACTGCAACACCTAATGCTGTTACCTGTCATATTCAAAACCTCAGTTATCTATCAAATGAGCAGATAAGTCTTAATTTAACAGCAAACGGTAAATGGGACTGTACAGTGTCTACTGGTATATCAAAGTCTTATTTGCCTCAAAATTGCCAGTAAAATGAGCGAATAAAAAACCACCTAACAGCATATCGCCATTAGGTGGTTTTTTATTGGTTCAGTATATTGGAGTTATCTTAACGTATTACCTATCTCTCTAAATACTGAATCTTACCTTCTACACCATCCCACTTTTCCGCTTCTGGCATTGGCGGCTTCATCTCTGTGATGTTTGGCCATTTTTGTGCCAAATCAGCATTGAGCTCAATGAATATCTCTTGTCCTTTAGGCACTTCATCTTCTGAGAAGATTGCATTTGCAGGGCATTCTGGCTCGCATAGCGCGCAGTCGATGCATTCATCAGGATCGATGACGAGGAAGTTCGGGCCTTCATAAAAGCAGTCCACAGGACAGACTTCCACACAGTCGGTGTATTTGCAAAGAATGCAGTTATCTGTAACGACAAAGGTCATAGTGCTGTCTACCTGTTATTGGCTTAAGGCTAAATAGAATAGTTTAGGATAAGGTGTATTTTAACGCTTTTACGACTATTTGACAAATCCCTTTAATGACTAATGAATTTCTTAAGATGATAGAGCAGGTCATGCGCTTGCTTGGGTGTTAGGTTGTCAGGGTTAATAGCGTTAAGCTCATCTTGCAAGCTAAATAGCTGATTTTGCTGTGGATTATTATTCGTAGTTCTAGTTTGGTTATTACTGCTGCTATTTGCTTTTTCTGCCTCGTCATTATAAGCCTGCTGGCGTTTATCCTTTACTGACTTAGCTAAGTCATTTTTGTCATCAACTTTATCTATCACAATTTTTTCATTTTCTGTTTTTACGCTATTTATTTTCAAATTGTCTATTAAATAGCGCTTGGCATCGTTCAGTACCTGAGTCGGAATACCCGCCATTTTTGCCACGTGTAGTCCAAAGCTAGAGCTTGCTGCCCCCGCGCGTATTTGATGCAATAGTAATAATTGGCCATCGACTTCACTAGCGGCGACATGGACATTACGAATATTGGCATGGCTGCTTTCAGTGCTATTATTATTCTTTGTCAATTTTGTCAGTTCAAAATAATGGGTGGCAAATAATGTCAGGCAGCCAATTTCGACCAAGCGATTGATGCAAGCGTGGGCGATTGCGAGCCCGTCAGTCGTTGCCGTACCGCGTCCGACTTCATCCATCAGCACGAGCGACTTATTGGTTGCTTGATTGAGAATATTAGCGGTCTCAATCATCTCAACCATAAAGGTTGATTTGCCACCTGCCAAGTCATCAGCCGAGCCAATACGGGTAAAGATACGGTCAATATCGCCAATATGAGCGCGCGCAGCTGGTACAAAACTACCGCAATGAGCCAGCAGGACAATTAGTGCAGTTTGACGCATATAGGTAGATTTACCGCCCATATTAGGACCGGTAATCATTAAAAGTCTTTCAGGATTCGTATGACTGCCCAATGCACAATCATTGGCAACGAAATGGCTGCTATGTTTGGTTGTTTTGCTTTGAGTGGCAGTATTATTTGGATCTAACGCCGCTTCGACAACGACATGACGACCTGCTTTGATATCGATACTGGTTTGGCTATCAATTTTTGCATAACTGTCATTTTTTGAGTCGTTACTCATGACTGGGCGCTGCCAGTGATAAGTGATCGCAAGTTGCGCCCAATTACTAAGCACATCTATTTGCGCAATAGCCGCGCTTAGCTGTTGTAGTTCCGCTAAATGGCTGCTTAATAGTGTCAACAGTTGGTGATACAGATGTTTTTCACGAGTTAACGCTAATGTCTGTGCGCTTAGATATTCTGTTTCGACTTGTTTTAACTCGTCAGTGATAAAGCGCTCGCTGCTTTTGAGCGTTTGCCGACGGATAAAGTGCGCCGGTGCATTTTTTGCCTGCATTTTAGGCAATTCAAAATAAAAACCGCTGACCTTATTAAAGCCCACTTTTAGGCTGGGCAATTGGTTTTCTTGACGCGCGCGCTCTACCATCTCATCCAAGGTCACTTGGATATTGTCATGCAAATGGGTGAGGCGATCAAACTCTGCATCGTAGCCTGCGGCTAGCATACCACCATCACGAATATGCGCCGGTGGCTCGGCGATAATGGCACGCTCGATTAGCTCAGCGACAGCTTGTACCGCAGGTAATTGATCAGGCAATTGCTGCATTAGCATGGGCAACAGTCCTGCCTGCTCATGGCTGATACCAGCATTGGTCAGTAGAGTAGTCAGCTGGGTGCTACTAGCAATACCATCAGCAAGTTTACGCAGATCACGCGGTTTAGCGCTCATCAGCCCGATACGGCTACTGATACGCTCTATATCACCGATGGCATTTAAGGTTTCGCGTAAATCACTGACCAATGAATGTTTTTCTAAATTTTGCTTAAGCTGTTTGTTTTCATCCGATTGACTGTCTGTCTGTAAAAGGCTGGCTATCGCCTCTAAGCGCAGATTGATACGTGCATGTTGCCGTAGTGGACGCTTCATTTGCTGCACCAATAAACGACGTCCCATCGGTGTTTGACAGTGATTGAGCACGGATATCAGCGACGTTCCATTGCTGCTGACGGGTGTAAATAGCTCAAGATTTTGCTGACTATTGGCATCAATGATTAGATAGTCATCGCTGTACTCGACGATAAGCTGGTTAACTTGTGGCACATGGCGCTGTTGGGTTTGCCGTGCATAATGAATAAGGGCGGCACAGCTAGATTGGCTAAGCGTGGCATCGCTAATTCCTAGACCATCGAGGCGTTGTACCTCAAACTGCTGACAAAGAGTTGCGCTGGCATGCTCACGGTGAAAGTCATTGGCAGCGACTTCGATGATAGGGCAATCAAGATTTTGCCGTAGCCATGTCAACCAATCTTCGCCATTACCACTACTATTTACATCGCTGTGACTGAGTGCCTCGCTAATGATACATTCACTCGGGGCAAAGCGTGCCAGCACCGTCAGCATTTGAGTTTGTAAGCCTTCGATATCGTCATTATTAGCGTTTACTGTTTGCGTCGTTAACGTCCCAGCGGCCAAGTCCATTTGGCTAATGGCGGCTTGCAAAGCTTGGTTGCTGTTACCTTTTGGCATTGCAATATCAATCGCGACCACGGTCGGTGTATGATTGGGCGCGATTAACGCATCATCGGTAATCGTCCCAGCAGTCAGCGTTTTAACCACTTCACGGCGCATAATAGTGCCAGCAGCAGATTTGCTTTTGTCTTTCTTTTGCTTGTCACCCATCGTAGGCGCTTTGGACGCGCTATTTGCATTGTCAGTGCCAGTGGCAGTGTCAGAGGCTGACTCGTCAACTTGCTCACAAACAACCACTGTCTGCCCAGCCGCAATCAGCCGCGCCATATAGCTGTCAGCGGCATGAAAGGGCACGCCTGCCATCGCAATAGTATTACCAGCTTTATCGGTACCGCGGCGGGTCAAGGTAATGTCTAAGATTTGCGCGGCACGTTTGGCATCATCAAAAAATAATTCATAAAAGTCACCCATCCGGTACAGCAGCAGTGCTTGCGGATAATTGGCTTTCATGGTTAGATATTGCACCATCATCGGCGTATGGTCTGCCAAATGATAGATGGCATCGCCTATGACTAACGGTTCAGCTGAATGAGGATTTTGAGCGGACGGCTTAGCGGTCATGCAGAGTCTCTTTTGGTTCTTATGAGTTTACTGTGGGCGAAATAAGTGTTTTTATAATAATAAATAGTTAAGGATAGTGAGCAAATCATGCCGTTAAATGAGGTGATTAAAAAGCTAAATAATTTAAAGCCATAAGCGCTATTTTAACACGTCCTACAACGTTTTTACGTCGGCAAATATCTACTCATTGCCCTTGTATCCATCGCCGTCATAACCATATATAATGACGGCACACTTAATTGGGCGATACTTCATTAGGCAAGATTTTATTATAAAGTTATTAGGCAATCGTTTATTGGACTGCCTTAAATGAAACCGTAATCAGCCAAATAATGAATAAGCAGCGAGTAAAGCGCTGTCATGCGTACTAATTATCGAATATTTCCATAGGTCAAAAAATTATGTTATCAAAGATTATAGGCAGTGTGGTTGGCACCAAAAATGACCGCGAATTAAAACGCATGCGCAAAGTGGTCAGCAAGATCAACGCACATGAGGCGACGATACAAGCCCTGTCTGATGAGCAATTACAACAAAAAACCGAAGAGTTTAAAGCAAGACACCAAAATGGTGAAAGCTTAGATGCATTATTACCAGAAGCGTTTGCGGTTTGCCGCGAGGCATCGCTACGCGTCAATGGCATGCGCCACTACGATGTGCAGCTGATCGGTGGTCTCACCTTGCACGAAGGCAAAATTGCTGAGATGAAAACCGGTGAAGGTAAAACCTTGATGGGTACCTTGGCGATGTATCTCAACGCTATCAGTGGCAAAGGCGTCCATCTGGTGACGGTCAACGATTATTTGGCCGCCCGTGATGCGGAATTGAACCGTCCGTTGTTTGGCTTTTTGGGAATGACGGTTGGGGTGATTTATTCACAGCAGCCGCCACAAGAAAAGATCGACGCCTATCAAGCGGATATCACCTACGGTACCAATAACGAATATGGCTTTGATTATCTACGCGATAACATGGTGTTTAGTTTAGGCGAAAAAAAGCAGCGCTCATTAAACTTTTGTATTATCGATGAAATTGACTCTATCTTAATCGATGAGGCGCGTACGCCGCTGATTATTTCGGGTCAAGCCGAAGATTCTTCACGTATGTATGCATTGATTAATACTATTATTCCGGTGCTAATTCGTTCAAAAGATGAAGAAGCTAATAAGAATAACGAAGAAGAAGATTTTTGGATTGATGAAAAGAACCGTCAGATCGAGATTAGCGAAAAGGGCTATGAAAAAATTGAGCGTTTCCTAATCGAAGTGGGCGAGCTGGGCGAAAACGAAAGTTTATATAGCCCAAGCCGTTTGCCGTTATTGGCTCATGTTCAAGCAGCCATCCGCGCCCATCATGTGTTTGTCAAAAACGTCCATTATATCGTCGATGATGGCGAAGTGGTCATCGTTGATGAAAACACCGGTCGTACCATGCCCGGTCGTCGTTGGTCAGAAGGGCTCCATCAAGCGGTCGAAGCCAAAGAAAACGTCGAGATCCAAGCGGAGAACCAAACGCTGGCAACCACCACATTCCAGAACTATTTCCGTCTCTATGACAAATTGTCTGGTATGACCGGTACGGCTGATACCGAAGCGGCAGAGTTCAAATCAACGTATGACCTAGACGTCATCGTGATCCCAACCCATGAGCCCATTGCGCGTATCGATATGGATGACCAGATTTTCTTGACCAAATTAGGAAAATATAAAGGCATCATTCGTGAGATTAAAGAGATTCAAGCCAAAGGTGCGCCAGTATTGGTTGGTACGGCGACGATTGAAGCCAGCGAAGAATTGTCTTATTTACTCGATCAAGAAGGCGTCAAGCATAACGTGCTAAATGCCAAGCAGCATGAGCGTGAAGCCGAAATTATCGCGCAGGCTGGTAGCCCAAAATCGGTCACCATCGCCACCAACATGGCCGGTCGTGGTACTGATATTATCCTTGGTGGTAACTGGCAGTCGTTTATCGAAGACATTGATTCGGTCAGTCCAGAAGAGATGAAACGCCTGAAGGCAGAATGGCAAGTCAAACATGACCAAGTCGTTGCGGCTGGTGGTTTGCATATCATTGGTTCTGAGCGCCATGAATCACGCCGTATTGATAACCAGCTACGTGGTCGTGCCGGTCGTCAAGGTGACCCTGGCATGTCGCGCTTCTTCTTATCGCTCGAAGATGACTTGATGCGTATCTTCGCCGGTGACCGCGTTGTCAATATGATGCGCGCCATGGGACTCAAAGAAGACGAAGCCATTGAGCACAAAATGGTCTCCAAATCGATCGAAAACGCGCAAGGTAAAGTTGAGAGCCGCGATTTTGATGCGCGTAAAAATCTCCTCAAGTATGATGATGTTGCCAATGAGCAGCGTAAAGTGATCTATGGTCAGCGCGATGATTTGCTCGCAGATATGGATCTGTTAGAGGCCATTGAAGTCATGCATCATGAAGTCTATAACGCCATGATTAGCCAATTTATCCCACCAGGTTCTATCGATGACCAATGGAATGTTGATGGATTGGAAGATGAGCTTGAGGATGAGTTTAAGATATCAATGCCGATTAATGATTGGCTAGATGAAGATCGCCGCCTAGATGAAGAAGGGCTACGCGCCAAAATCATTCAGACAGCACTGGATCATTATCATGGTCGCCGTGAGCAAATGGGTGAAAAAGATGCCGCTCAGCTTGAGCGTCATTTTATGCTGCAAAGCCTAGACAAGCACTGGAAAGAACATTTGACGCAAATGGATCAGCTGCGCAAAGGTATCCATCTGCGTGGTTATGCGCAAAAAAACCCTGAGCAAGAATATAAGCGGGAATCGTTTGAGTTGTTCCAAATGATGCTAGGGGCGATTAAGTCAGAGACGGTACAAGATTTATCACGTGTCCATATCCCGACCAAAGAAGAGCTGGCGGCATTAGAAACGCAGCAACGTGAGAATGCTGCTCATATGCGCATGCAATTCGAGCATGATGATATCGACAACTTAGATAGCAATGCGGACAATAATGCAGCAGAGCAGGGGCAACCACAAAATCGTAACCCTAATAGCGGCGCGGCAGGGATAGGCGCTGCGATTGGTGCTGGTAATAATGCGGATCGCAACTTTAAAATCGGTGATGAGCCAAATCCATACGCTGGTATGAATATCAGCCGTAACGCACCTTGCCCTTGTGGTTCGGGACTTAAATATAAGCAATGCCACGGCAAAATCTAAAGCGTTACCATTAGGGATAAGTAAGCCGTCCTAAAAGCGTTTTCAATGGTCGTAACAAGCCCTTATCTAACATAGATGGGGGCTTTTTTTAACGCTTATGAAAAGTATAGTCACAATCTCCTAAAAACGCGACAATAGCAGCAGTGCATGATGGTTCGATATTACTTTTCATTGACTATACTTGCTAAGTGGATAAGACTATTCAGTTAATTATTCAAACAATAAGCAATGGTTTTGTAGTGATTGTTTACAAATTCAGCATAGGCGTGAATTTATGGACACGCTATAGTGTTTAACATATTTATTTGGGAGCGTATTATGAATGTAGAATTATTAAAACAGTTGCGTACCTCTGTTGTGATGACAGGTTTATTGGCCGGTGCTCTAACGGTTGGAGCCTGTCAACAAAAGCAAGAGCCTGAGCAGAGCCTAGAAGACAACATAAGCGAAGAGCAATCTGTTCCTATGTCTGCCGAACCTGCCGAGCCCAATAATATGATAGTCGCTCCACAAGATGCGTCAGCCAGTGAGGTAGAGGATGATACTGTTGCTTCGGTGAACGGTGGTGTGACGCAGATAAACTACCTGTGTGCTCCTGAGTTGCAAGTTGCAGCAACTTATAAAGATACCGATAACCAAGTGGTCATTGCTACTGCTCAAGGAACAACAACCTTGATGAAAACCAATGACGCTAGCAATCCTGAAGTTTTTGAAGCAAAGACTGCTATGGACGGTGGAGAAGGTTTTGTCCAATGGCGTGTGGCACACGAAGCGCGTGAAACGGGCGTGATGCGCACAGCAGGTGCAGATGCCGCTAATGTGAGCACTTATGAATGTAAGAAAACATCATAATAATACCAAACCTAAAAAGTAAGATTAGCCTAGGGAGTGTATTCAATTCACTCGTTTTCTTCGTTACTCTCATTTTTGTGAATGGTATAAGTAAGCTATTAAGAAAAAAGCAACGTTGTCGTTGCTTTTTTTATTGCTGATTTTTGAGTTATAGTCAAAATATCTTAAAACCGCGATGATATTAGCCTTTCCGCACAGGGCTATTTTTTATGAGTAGAGGTGCGCTCATGTTCCAAAAACCCTTCCTCTGTCACGTCTAGCTCTTCATGCTTAAGTGTGACTTCGATATTGTCAGTATGGGTGTGGGTACTCTTGTTGACATCGACTTCTTGAATGACATAGGTGTCTTTAGTGATGGTCGCTACTTGACGCGATAAGATAATCTCAATGGGCGCATCACCGATTTCAACTTGCTTGCCATTGATAGTCACGACCGCCTTGCTGTCGAGCGATGGTTCAACATGGCGCAGTATGTCCTTATCATCGTAATTGCCTGACAGTAAATCCTGACTTTCGGCATCATTATAGTCGGTGCGGACGGTAATATATTCTTCTACCAACTCAATTGGCACTTGTATCGTCTTGGTTCGAGAGTGCTTAGTGACCGTGACCTTACCCACATCCAAGCGTTCTTTGTTAACGACAGGACGTTCTTCCAGTAACTCTAAACGCCCGCCATTGGCTTTTTGATTCAAGGTAGCCAATGGCTCTCTATCATGTTCAGGAGCAGGAAGTTTGTTTTCAGCACTATGATCAGCAATAGGCGGATTGGTATCGGTTGTTAGGGTTTCATTATTATTATTGGCTGTCATCTTATTTTCCTTATTATTAAATAAATTCCAAAGATATTTTATTAAATATTTCTTTTTCATTAAAGGTTTCTTAATGATTATAAAACATCAGGGTTATCAATTACTGTTAACTTGATTATACAACTTGTCATCATTATAAAACTCGCCACAAAGTACGCTGAATTATAAAAATATGAGTTAGGATGTGTCATCAATTAGCACATTGATACATTTAATGGTCTTAAAATGGCTAAATTTAGCCAAACATCGTCAGAAATCTTGTCGATATGTTCATATTTATGGCAATTCATTCCTTGTTTGGCTGCAATTTTCCTCATTTTAAGCCTCACGATCTAAATGATGACACGCACTGACATAAAAAAAGACCAGAGAGAAACTCTGATCTTTATGGAACTGAATGACATATTTAGCTGCTATTAGCAGTCATTTGGTGCTTATCTACTTAATGAATCTAGTTTTCAGCATCAAGTGATCATTTTTGTATATTGTGTGCCACAAGTTACATGCCACGGGCGCGGCGTACATCTTCAGCAGTGATACCGTCGCGGTCGACAATATTGCCTTCACGATCAACCACATTACCATCACGGTCAATATCTAGCTCTTCACGCTGAATGGTCTCAACGATAGTCTCAGTATGACGCTCAGTTGTTTTACCAACGTTCACTTCTTCAGAAACGTAGGTTTCTTTACCAACGCGGGCACGTTCTGCTGAGAGCTCTACTTCGATGCTTTCATTGCCATTCACATCACCGATATGACGATCAGTAGGGCGGTCAACATTGGTACGCTCGATGTTGGCATGCTCTTCTTCTAGTTCAACATCTACATTACGTTCTTCGGTCACGACATGCTTACCGACTTTTACTAAACCGGCGACGATACGATCTTTATTAACGGTCAGACGCTCTTCTAGCAGCTCAAGCGTGTTTGGGGCTTCGTAGTTGTGCTCAGCAATTTCCATACGCTCTTCTGTTGGTACGCTGTCAGCAACGAATGACTGACGATCTTTTTCATACTGCTCTTTATAGCTGTACTGATAGTCATGATCATAGACGTCCATCGCTTCTACTTGCGCCTGCGTTAAACTATCAAAGAACACATCATCACCAACAATACGTGCCAAACCTGCTGGTACTAGTACTTCTTTTGAGCTAAACCAACCGCCTGCATCGACAATTAAGTAGCGAATACGACCAGTAGTGTCTTCTACCAAAGCGCCCTCGATTTTACCGATTTTTTCTTCATTAACACCGTAGGCTGTTTTGCCTGTTGGGTCATAATAGTCATCCCCAATAAGATCACGGTGGGTAGCTTGAATATCTTTTAAACGAATTAGTTGGCTCATTATTATCTTCCTTTTATATGAGTAAATGACTAGGGCGTGTCCTCAATTCAACCGATAGTAATCTAAATGGGCTAAAAATTGTTAAATCTTGCCAAACATCGTCAAATAGCTAGGTAATATCTCGATATTGTCTGCACTATTTTCCTTGTTTGATTGCAATTTACCTCATTTTTATCACCATTTTTAAAATGAGGACACGCCCTAATGGTTTTTAAAATAATTAAATTTTTGATCTGATAAAAACTTTTTCAAAATTAGTCGGTAATAGACTATATAGCGCTAAACAGCTGTTACCTTAACTTGTATTTATCTTAACATCATGATTTTGGATGAGATATATGAGCAAGGTAGCAAAGTGTGAGCTTGAAGTAATTGCGTGTAAGAGGCTGTAAAGGGAACGGCAGATATATATATTTGAGTTAAAGATTTCTTACTGCAAAGCACATAATTCATTTTTGAAAAGTTTTTGCGCACAAAAAAACCGCATAGCGCTGAGCAATGCGGTTCTTTTTAAAGCGAAGAATTAAAACTTTAAATAATAGTCTATTTTTAAATAATGAAGCTTAGCTTTACTAATCGATAATTAAGGCAGTTCGATAGCCACGGCTACCGCTTCACCGCCACCGATACATAGAGTGGCCACGCCTTTCTTACCGCCAGTGCGCTGTAAAGAGTTAATCAGGGTAATTAGAATACGTGCGCCTGAACAGCCAACGGGATGACCCAAGGCACAAGCACCGCCTTCGACGTTTACTTTGGCATGCTCAATGTTTAGCTCATCCATTGCAGCCATAGTAACCATGGCAAAGGCTTCGTTGATTTCCCATAGATCGACATCAGCGACTGACCAGCCAGCATTGGCTAAGACTTTTTCAATGGCACCAATCGGAGCGATAGTAAATTCGCTTGGATGGCGTGAGTTTGAAGCGGTCGCAATGATACGTGCTTGGTATTCTAAACCTTCAGATTTTGCTTGTGACTCTTTCATCATAACGACGGCAGCCGCGCCATCTGAGATTGAGCTGGCATTGGCCGCAGTAATCGTACCGTCTTTTGCAAAAGCTGGGCGTAAAGTAGGAATGCGCTCGGCATTAGCAAGACCAGGTTCTTCATCTGTCTCAACGGTGCTTTCGCCCTTACGAGTTTTAAAGGTGACTGGCTCAATTTCGTTTTCGAAGTGGCCGTCTTTAATAGCCGTGAGCGCGCGATTGAGAGACTCAATGGCAAAGTCATCCATTTGCTCGCGGGTATAGCCTTTTTCGTTGGCCATTTCTTGAGCGAACATGCCCATTAGCTTACCGGTTTCAGCATCTTCTAAGCCGTCTAGGAACATATGATCCTTGACTTCTTTATGGCCCATACGATAGCCACCACGTGCGCCTGGCATAATATAAGGAGCATTGGTCATGGATTCCATGCCGCCCGCAACTGCGACATCGAAGCTGCCCGCTTTGATACCGTCATGTGCTTGCATCACAGCTTTTAGACCTGAACCACAAAGCTTATTGATAGTGACAGCGCCGGTGGCATCAGATAGACCCGCTTTACGCATGGCTTGACGCGCAGGGCCTTGACCCAAACCCGCTGTTAAGATACAGCCCATAATTACTTCGTCAATCTTGTCCGCGCTAACACCAGAGCGAGCAACAGCGGCTTTAATGGCTGTTGCGCCTAAGTCGGTTGCACTGACGTCTTTTAAAGCGCCTTGGAAGCCGCCCATTGGGGTACGTGCGCCGTTTAAAATTACAATTGCATCATTTGACATTATTGTTGTTCCTTTTCATTTGTTTTAATAAAAGTCTGTGTGTTTAAACAAAAAAACGCGACTAAAATCATTTCTGTTAACGATAATATAAGTACGGCTGGATTTTATTCAAGGTTAAAACAATGGCTCATGAATGTGACTACAGTATTATCTATAGCAAAGTCTTAAAAGACTAGGGCGTGTCCTCAATTCAAGCGATTGTCTCTAAATGGGCTAAAAATGGCTAAATTTTGTCAAACATTGTCAAATAGCTGATTAATATCTCGATATTATTTGCGCTATTTTCCTCGTTTGACGGCAATTTATCTCATTTTTATGACCATTTTTAAAATGAGGATACGCCCTAAAATCAGCCATTATTAAAAACCAGTGATAAGCTTCTAACTTAAGCAAGCTCATCCAAACGAATGCGAACCACTTTATCGGTAATGGTGTTTAGCTTTTCAATTTTTTCAATGGCCAGATTCATCTGACTCTCGACCACTGGTAGCGTCAAGATAATGACGGGTACTTGACCCAGCTTATGGGCAGGCTTTTGTAAAATAGCATCGATGTTGATACCGGCATCGCTAAGTATACGAGTGATATCAGCCAATACGCCAGGATTGTCAAAAGCATGAACGCGTAAATAATAGCCCGTGATCATCTGCTCAGCACGCAAGATAGGCGTATCTGATAGTTGTTCAGGAATAAAAGCTAAGTGCGGCACATGGTGGCCGTGGTTGTTTTGATTACTGTTGCTTTGATCGTCGTTGTCCTTGCTGCCCAATACCCGAACCAAGTCCATCACATCTGCCATTACTGCAGACGCCGTAGCACCAGCGCCAGCGCCATCACCACAATATAGCGTCTGCCCAAGCGGGTGCGAATTGACCAACACCGCATTTTTTACGCCATTCACATTTGCTAGTAGCGCATCTTGAGGAATCAGTGTGGGGTGAACGCGTAGCTCAATACCTGCATCGTCGCCATTGCTGCCTCCGCTATCACGGCGCACCGCAAAGCCTAAGTGTTTGATACGATAACCAAGCTCTTCGGCATAGTTGACGTCTTGTAAGGTGATACCAGTAATGCCTTCACAGTAGACTTTATCAAACTGTAGCGGAATACCAAAAGCAATCGAGGCGAGGAGGGCCAGTTTGTGCGCTGCATCAATGCCTTCGACATCAAAAGTAGGATCTGCTTCGGCATAACCCAGCTCTTGCGCCTCACTCAGCACGTCTGCAAACGGACGACCTTTATCGCGCATTTCGGTCATGATAAAGTTGCCAGTACCATTAATGATACCCGCCAACCAATTGATTTTATTAGCAGCCAGTGCTTCACGCATCACTTTGATGATTGGAATACCACCTGCGACCGCCGCTTCATAAGCGACGTGGACATTATTGGCTTCAGCGAAAGCAAAAATCTCATTGCCGTGCTCAGCCAACAAGGCTTTATTTGCCGTCACCACATGTTTGCCGTTTTTGATGGCGTGCATGATGACGTCTTTTGCGAGGGTAGTACCGCCGATCACTTCGATGACGATATCGACATTGTCACTGGCAGCAATGGCCATCAAATCACTGTTTTGCATAATATCGGGATCGATATCATCACGCTGACGGCGCGTACCGACTTCAGTAATAATAATATCGCGTCCACTACGGCGTTTTAGCTCATCTAAATTATCATTGATTAAGTTGATCACGCCCGTTCCGACGGTGCCCAGACCAAGTATCGCTAGTTTGATGGAGTTGCTCACAGTATCCTCAAAAGGTTAAATATAGTGCAGCAATGACCAGCTGTTACGGTATCAGATGCGCTTACGGTACTAAACGTACGGTCTGCGCTCATTTTCCTAATGTCAGTCTTGCCATTGCTTCACTATAGTGGGATAAAAAATGCTTAGATAAAAAAGTATGTGGCTGATGTTGCCTTGCGCTTTATCGTATCATACCGACAAGCGCTTGTGACGTCTACTCAATGTCGCTGGGGTCAGCAATATCAAAAATATATAACAGCTACTGAATCAATCGCTCGCGTTTAATTCAGTAGCTTAGGTTCAATAGCCTGCGTTCACTTAGATAGCACCAACTGCTTGAGCCAACTCGGCGGCTGGGAGATAACCACCTACTTGTTCGCCTGCTTCAGTAAATATCGCTGGCGTACCACGCACACCAAGTCTTGCGCCCAATGCCATATGCTCTTGCACCGGATTGCTACAGCTAGGCCCTTGGATATCTGCGCCTATTTTGGCCTGATTCATGGCAGCATTGCGATCCTCACTGCACCAAATCGCCTCCATTTTAGGCACTGATTCTTGACTACGTGGCCATGCGAGATAACGTACCTCGATACCGCGTGCATTGATGTCATCCATCTCTGAATGCAGCTTACGACAATAGCCACAGTCAGCATCGGTAAAGGCGTAGACCACAGCCTTGGTTTCACCTTTTGCAGGATAAATAATCATCTCGCTTTTATCGACGGCTTTTAGCGCTTCTTGCGCAGTACCAGCGACTAAGGCGGCGCTAATATCGACGGGGGCAGCGTCACCAACCGCAATGATTTGCCCTTGAATAATATGCTTGCCGGATTTGTCGGTAAAAAAAGCAGGCAGCCCTTCAGCGGTGACCCAATAGATATCATCCATATCAGTCGGCACGGCGGAGATAATTTTTTCTTCAATGCCAGAGGCGTTTAAGTTGGCTTGTAGTGCTTTGACCACAGCAGCGTCGCTTTCAGTCGTGATTGGGGCAGTGCTGGTTTTGGCTTGAGCGCTATTAACCACGCTAGCATTAGTACTGGTGGCATCGGCGGCATTGTTTGAGCAGCCAGCCGCGACGATGACCAATAAGGCACTCATCATGACCCGAGATAAATGGTTGCGTGAAAAATTAGCAGCAGTCGGCACGGCTTTCGAAAAAGGAGAGAAGGACATAGGGTGTTTCCTTTAGGCAGTCACGCCTAATCAAGGGTTCATAATAAAAGGGCTTTGTATGGTCTCTGACCCATCATGACGAGTAGGTCGTGTGGTAAGAAGGGCGACATTGGCTGGTTTTATCGCATTTATCAATCATAAAGGATAAGTAATCATATACGCTATATTAACATAATTTTTTTAATAACCTCTAAAGGCTATTTTTATACCCATCATAAACATAATGCATCGATGGCGGTTAAATTTGGAAAAATAAAATACATTTGTACTATTTAATATCGTCGCACCTATAGGTAGTCTACTGCTTATAATCACTTTTTATGATGACATCACTATTATGTTGCAACATTTATTTTGAAGTACTGTCATTTTGAAACATTTACTAATCTAAGCGAATTTATACTAAGGAGTGCGTATGGCAGGTGCCAGTTTATTAACCCTACTTGATGATATCAGTGTAATACTCGATGACGTTTCGGTCATGACCAAGGTGGCCGCCAAAAAAACCGCAGGGGTGCTAGGTGATGACTTAGCCCTGAATGCGGAGCAGGTAACAGGGGTCAAAGCCAATCGCGAGTTACCAGTGGTTTGGGCCGTCGCTAAAGGTTCATTCATCAATAAGCTCATTTTAGTACCGGCCGCGTTATTAATCAGTACCATTTATCCACCCTTGGTGACGTTTTTGCTGATGTGTGGCGGGCTATTCTTAGCCTATGAAGGCGCTGAAAAGGTCATTCATAAGTTTTGGCCTCACGTCTTACCACACGACGAGGAGCAAAATGCCCGTCGGCAAGCCAATGCGGATGAAACCATCGATCTTGTTGCTTTTGAAAAAGAAAAAATCAAAGGCGCTATTCGGACAGATTTTATTTTGTCTGCTGAGATTATCGTCATTGCCTTAGGCTCAGCTGCAGGGGCAAGCTTGCTAGAAAAAAGCTTGGTACTCTCCATTATTGCGATAGCGATCACGGTTGGGGTATATGGCTTGGTTGCTGGTATCGTCAGAATGGATGATGCGGGTCTTTATCTGATGAAAAAATCAGGCAGTGTCACGCAAAAAATCGGTGAATTTTTGGTATCGGCGGCACCCAAGCTGATGAAGTTTTTAACTATCGCTGGGACATTGGCGATGTTCTTAGTCGGTGGTGGTATTCTGGTACACGGTATCGACTTTTTGCATCATGAAGTCGAAGACTTGGCGCATCTGACTGGCATATTTGAAAGTGCGACGACGATGCTGCTAAATGGTTTGGTCGGCTTGGTAGTAGGTGTGGTCATGGTTGGCATTATGACGATGATTGGCAAAATACGCGGTAAGGATAAAGATGCTTCTTCTGCGCATTAAAGCGCTATAGTCAGAGCACTTTGAAATCGCTACAGTGTTACACGCCTTAGATGTACTCAGTGTACTATCTGCGGTCGGTCGCCTTGTAGCGATTCTAAAATTCCTTGCCTATACATTAAATATAATGCATATAAGCGATCATTTTTAAGGCTTAAAGAATCCTATAGAATAAAAAAGCCCCAAAGTTGCTGACAACTTTGGGGCTTTTGCTTTTGGGCTCTACAATTAGCTTTCGCTGTCTGACTCACCAGACTCTAGCTTTTCAGCTTGCGTTGGTTTTTTATGGTCAGTCTTTGGCTTACGGCTGCGCGCCTTTGGTACTTTTGGCGTGGTTAAATTAAACATACCTGTTTGTGGCAATAGTTGCTCCGCCACATTCTCAATCATGTTTTTATAACTGGCAATCGTGGTTTTTGACTTAGCTGCCTGACTTTCTTCTTTAGTCAGTTGCTCCACTATAGGCTGCTCAGTTTCTGCTTGCTCAGCCTCAACATCTTTGACATCAGCAGTTTTATTGTCAATGCCATTATCATTGTCATTGCTGCTGGCATTTGCCTCTTCTAGCGCTTGTTCTGCTTTTAGCAGTTGTTCGCTCTCAGCAGTGATATTGTCTGTCTGTGCTTCACTGGTCAAAGCAGTAGCTTCGACTTTGTGCGCATCAACGTCATTATCATTCTGCTGAGACTCAGTGACTGGCTCGCTAGCAGGAACAGTTGGCTCCGCTGCTTGCTCATCAGAGATAGTGAGTGCAGCTGGTTCCTGATAATCAGGATGTTGACCGCGTGGATCGTTGCTGGCACGTTTGCCAATAGCACGTGGCTCAACGGCTGTTTTGCCTTGCGCTGCCGCAAACTGACTGACCGCTTGCGTCATCGCTTCAAAGCGGGCAAGGTAATCCGCGGCTAAAGGTTGATAGCCGTAGTTGCTAAAGTCAAAGCGACGAGTGGCAAAGTCATTGTTGTCGCCTTTGTTCTCGCTTGAATCGCGTTCAACCTTAGCGCCATTAACAGCCGGTTGGGCTTGCTGCGTATGTGCTTCGATAGCAGCAATAAAGCAGCTGATGACGCCATCATTTTTTAAACGACTTTCTGCATCGGTTAATGCCTTACGAACAAAGTCACCAACCGTACCACGAATGCTTGGTGCGCTTGTTACTACTTGCTCAGTTGCTTGCGGCTGCTCAGCAGATTGCGCTTGCTGACTACGAACGACACGTGGGTCATTGCTCGCTTGCCCGAACTTCTTAGCTGTCACGTAGCGTTTGGCAAACAATGCGTCATGCGTCAGCTCAAGCGCTGAGCTACTAGGGTTGCTAGTATCCGTCGCGGGCGTAGTTGCATTGCCGTCGTCAGTTTTTTGTGCGCTTGGTGCTGCTGCTACGCTAGCTGCCTCAGTAGTGACTGGCTTCTGACTATCCGCTTGACTGTCAACACTGTTTTTAGACGCTGTTTGCTCATCTACCGATGCTGTTTTGTCATTGACTTTACGGTCGTCTGTAGGTGCAGCCTGTTGCACCTGATCTGCCGTAGTGCTCACTTCTGCATCATTGCTTTTGCCAGTATTGGCTTGGGTATTGCCTTTTTGCGTCTCACTAACAGACTCATTATCCTGTTTAGCGTTACTTTTTATATCAGCGCTTTTTTCTGCAGTGATTTTTTCTTCAGCGCTTTTCACCTGAGCACTTTTCACCTGAGTACTTTTCTGACTGGTAACGTGCTGACTGGTACCGTGCTCATTCGTACCATGCTTGTCAGTATTTTTCACCGCGCTATTTTGCTGGTGGACACTTTCTTTAGCAGCGTTCTGCTGAGTATGACTATTGTCTGTACGCTCTTTCGCTGCTTCGTCTTTCGTCGTATCGCGCGCGGAGCTTTGTTCTTCAGCTGACTGACGAGTTGTCTGTGTAGACTTGCTGTCATCTAAGGATAAGTGCACCACTTCTGGTGTCTTAAGCTCATTGGTTGCTTCATTGACCTGTAGCACTACTTCGTTAGGGTCTTGGTTTCGGCGTGTGCTTGATTGGTTCTTGCTAGCGCTGATAGCCGTTTGCTGAGCGTTTTGCTTAACATTGTCAGCTGTTAGTGTATCGCCGCGCTCAAGCTTGCCGCGTGAGGCACGCTGAGCGTTCGACTTACGTTTAGTGCGAGTCTGCTCGTCTGCTGCCGCTGCCTCGTTACTGTCTTTTTGCTCAGTATCATCGCGATTGCTGTCGTTACGCCCGTTGTTATTACTATTACGGTTGCTATCTTGACGATTATTGCGATTACGATCGCTAGAGCGTCTATTGCTATTGTCCTGCTGACGTTTGTCTTGGCTACTATCAGCTGACTTGTCATCAGTACTGGTTGCAGCGCTGCTATCGGCATTATTGTTGGCTACATCATCATTGCTCGTCTCGTCACGCTGCTCTTTTCTTTGATGCGGCTTAGAAGATCTTGATTTGCGCGGCTTACGTCTTCTTCTATCCTCAGCATTGTTGTCGTCACTGTCATTATCACTGTCCGTGTTGCGACGTGCTTGCTGACGGTTAGCGTTGGTATTCGACGCTTGGTTATCGCTTTTTTGGCTGCTCTCTGGTTGAGTCGTTTGCGATGTGCTCTGGGCATTGCCAGTCAACGCGCTATTATCAACTTGTCCGAAAGAGCCTAAACTTTGCCCACCATTGTTTACGAGGGCTTCGATGGCTTCTGCGGCATCACGACTACTGACACTATTGGTTGTTTGCGCCTGCGGGGCTTGTGCAAATAGATTCGACAACCATGCCACAGCTTGCGGCTGCACAGTCGTTGCAACACTAGCAGCTTGAGTGGTTACAGGCGCGGCAACGCTCGCTTTATTGTCTTGTGGTGCACGTGCTGACACAGCGTTATTGGCGTTCGTATTCGTATTATTACGACGCTCATTGCTATGACTGACGGTGCTAGTCTGCTGTTGCTCAGTTGCGCTTGGGGCAGTAGTAGGTGCGCGGTTAGCTGCTTGGCTTGTGGCGCTATTGTCTGCTACTTGACGTGGCTGGCGGGTCGGCTGCTGCTCGGGACGCTCTTTCTCAGCAGTTTGCCAGTCAACCTCGTAGCCAAGATCACTATGTTCTTGGGCTGTATCCGTAATACGCTCGTAGCTTGAAGGCGCAAAGCCATCACGGTTAAAGTGTAGCTTAAAGTTTGGTGACTCTAAATGTGCGTGCGGCAAGATGGTGATACGCGTACCACTGTCTTGCTCAAGATAAACTAAGGCATCGCGCTTTTCATTTAATAAGAAAGCTGCGATATCAGTCGGTACTTCGGCTTGCACTTCACCTTGACGCTCTTTTAGCGCAATTTGTTCAATCTGACGCATAATCGATAGTGACAGCGAGCGCAAGTCACGAATCATACCGTTGCCATGACAGCGCGGGCAGATATAACCCGTCGACTCTTCTAATGACGGACGCAGACGCTGACGGCTCATCTCCATCAGACCAAACTTAGAGATATCTCCAAATTGCACGCGCGCGCGGTCATATTTGGTGGCATCAATCAGACGTTTTTCCACTTCTTTTTGGTGCTTATTGTCATTCATGTCAATGAAATCAATGACAATTAAGCCGCCCATATCACGCAGACGCAATTGACGAGCAATCTCGTCTGCGGCTTCTAAGTTGGTATGATAAGCCGTCTCAGCGACATCTGAGCCTTTGGTTGATTTGGCTGAGTTGATATCGATAGAGACCAAGGCTTCAGTTTGGTCGATAACGATTGAGCCGCCTGATGGCAGGCGCACTTCACGCTGATAGGCAGTTTCGATTTGTTTTTCGATATTAAAGCGCGAAAACATCGGCTCATAATCGGTATATTTACGCAGTTTTTCAGCTTGTTTTGGCATGACCGCATCGATGAAGCCTGCCGCTTCTATATAAGCGTTTTCGTTATCGATCCAAATCTCAGCAATGTCATCGCGTAGATAATCACGCACGGCACGAGTAACAACGCCCGCTTCTTGATGTACCAAGCGCGGTGATGGATATTTTTGGTTTTGCTCTTGGATGGCTTGCCAGATATTGAGCAGATGGTTTAAATCGTGTTGCAAATCTTCTTGAGTTTTACCAATACCAGCAGTACGAATAATGACGCTCATGCCTTTTGGCAAGTCAAGCCCGCCTAGCATGCGTTTCATATCTTCGCGCAATTTACCTGAGATTTGACGTGAGATACCGCCGCCACGAGGGTTGTTTGGCATCAATACCAGATAACGTCCGGCTAATGACACATAAGTCGATAGGGCAGCGCCTTTATTACCGCGCTCTTCTTTTTCGACTTGGACGATGAGCTCATCACCTTCTTTGATGAGTTTTTTGATATTTTCGTCACGTGGATTACCGCTTAGATATTCAGCAGAAATCTCACGAATCGGCAAAAAGCCTTGACGCTGTGAGCCATATTCGACAAACACGGCTTCAAGCGACGGCTCGACACGGGTGACGTGGCCTTTATAAATGTTAGATTTTTTTTGTTCGCGGGTACGGTTTTCTAAATCGAAATCGTAAAGATGGTTGCCTTTACATAAGGCGACACGAATTTCTTCGTTTTGAGTGGCGTTAATCAGAATGCGTTTCATACTATTATCCTATGAATACACAGGACAACGACTAATATATTGAAAAACTCTGAATGAAAAAACTTTTATGGTAAGTGGCTTTTATAACAAGCCACATTAACGATTTATTCAGACTGCCAATTGGACAGTGATCAATATAATAATAACCAAAGCAAGGAAGCGGTGGTAGCAAGGGACGCTAATATTAAGATTAGCTAAAAATACCAGATGAGAGAGCAGCGTTGTGCTCAGATAAAATTGAATAAATAAAAGAGCGTATTAAGTGGCACATATAAAAAAATTGCCTATTAATTCACAATGAACTGACTGCGTTTGAGCGTAGCAAACAGAGGGTTTTAAGTAGTTACTGATACAGGGTGTAAGGCTGTAATATTATCTACTGTCACACTTTAAGGGCCTGAAAACTACCGCTAAAATATCGACACCGACTGTCAACCGTTTTTATCGGCCTAGAGGCTTGGCGATTAACACCTTGCCATCGTAAGTTTTACCAAGATGATGAACATCTAAAGTGGTGAAGGGCATGTAATATACTTTGTAAGAGTCTATCGAAGCGCTTGCCACATGGTCACAATTCATTCGCTGTTCGGTTTATTCGCTAAACCGTTAAATTCAACGAACCTCTCAATATTGGCTCAAATCAAATCAATTGTTTTATCTATTATTTTAACTTATAACATCTATGTATTTTGGTGTCTGACCTTAAGAGTGCCACTGCGCTGCTGCTCAGCGGGGCGTACTTGGCAAACAGAATAGTAATCGGCGAATCGCTCGATTGGGTATATATCTTTTATATGACATCTATTATATCTGTTTGACCGCCAATATTCAGGCAGCTCTAAACTCTTAATATCGGACTACCGTCACTTGCTCAACTGCGCGCGCTTGCATGATTAAAAATCAAGTCGTGGTCGTGCGTTAAATGAGTAGTTGTGTACTGCTATCGCTTGGTAAATGGGCGCGTTTGCTACCATGGTCAAGGCGATTATATTTGGTATAAATACCGTTTACTGGACGCTATGCCATGTGTTAATTGGCATTTTATCCTAAAAATTAGATGATGCGTGCAAAATTAGCTTGAAGTACAATGTAGGCCTCGTTACTAGCAAGTAGTAAAGATGGCGATAAGTTGTTTGAGACAATAACGATTATTGCCGCAACCTCTGCTTAATTGGCGCTCAACATGCTAAACTATAACAAATCTTTGTGTAAATACCTAACTAAAAATGACAAACTCCAAAATGACTGACGACGCAACTACCCATGAAGCTCCTGCTATCTTCAATAGCAAAACTCGCCCGCAAAGCGCCGACGATGAGATTAGTAACTTTGAAAAGGTCAATTACCTTGAAGTCACTCGCCATCAGCACGACCAGCGCTTAGATAACTTTTTATTGAACCGTCTAAAAGGTCTGCCCAAGTCGCACATCTATAAAATGATTCGCTCAGATGAGATTCGAGTTAATAATAAGCGCTGCAAAGCACACGATAGAGTGCAGCGTGAGGATGTGGTGCGTATCGCTCCTGTACAGCTGGCGACCCGTGAAAAACCCATTATCAGCACTGAATTTGCCAATAGCTTATTGGCGCGAGTGGTCTATGAAGACGATGGTCTGCTAGTGCTCAATAAGCCTTCTGGTATTGCCGTACATGGTGGCAGCGGCCTTGATTTTGGCGTTATCGAAGCCATGCGTGAAGTGACTGGTAAAAAATACCTAGAGCTGATTCATCGCATCGATAAAGATACCTCAGGTCTGCTGATGATTTCTAAGAAGCGCTCAGCGCTGAAAACTTTGCAGCAGCATCTCGTCGATAAAACCATCCAAAAGCATTATCTATGCATTGCTAAGGGTCAGCCTGCCCTGAATGAGCAACGTATCGATGCACCATTGCTACGCTATACACTGGCTAGTGGTGAGCGCCGCGTGAAAGTAGATGCGCAGGATCCTCAATCTAAAGAAAGCCAGACAGATATTATCGTGCATGGCCGTTTTATGATTGCCGGTCAGCCGGTCAGCTTAATCGAAGCGAAGCCACTAACGGGTCGTACCCATCAAATCCGGGTGCATTTGGCTCATCTGGGTCACGCTATCCTAGGTGACGATAAGTACAACGTACATGACAAATCTGGCGTGCATCGTCTGTGCTTGCATGCATGGCGCTTAGACATTCCGGGTTATAAGACTATTACTGCACCATTACCAGATGAGATGGCTGATTGGCTACCAGAGCAGACCAAGTTACCTGAATAAACTTGACCGCTTTGCGCTCAATGTTAAAGTGTAGCCAGTATTAAGTGTTAACCCTAAACGTCATGCTCACTTATTGATTTGTATTAATAAGTCGGCGTGACGTTTTAGTATCTGTAATAAATGCACACCATTTACTAAGGCAAATTTATGAGTGAACAGTCTGAACAGTCTGATCATAGCTTAGCTGATAAGACGCTAGTTATTTTTGATTGGGACGGTACGTTGATGGATTCAATTGGTCTAATCGTTGAGTCTATGCATGTGGCTGGAGAGGCGCATGGCTTTCACACGACTGATCAAGCAGTCAAAGACATCATTGGTCTTAGCCTGATGAACGGTATTGAGATTTTGTATCCACAGGCCAGTGACACGCAAAAGCTGGCCATTCAGCAAAGCTACGCTGACTACTATATTCCAAATAGCCATCGCACACCGTTCTTTGCCCCTACGGAGGCCATGCTAAAGACTTTGCAACAGCAGGGTCGTAAGCTTGCCGTGGCTACTGGCAAAAAGCGGCGCGGACTGGATCGCGTATTGGATGCTTCGGCAAGTCATGATTATTTTGACATTACCCGCTGTGCTGATGAGTCAGGCTCAAAACCTGATCCACAAATGCTGACCGACATCTTGAATCATACGCAGCAGCCAATATCAGGCGCGGTATTCATCGGTGACAGTATCTATGATATTCAAATGGCAAATAAGCTGGGTATGACTAGCATTGCTGTCAACTATGGTACCGCATCCAGCGCCGAACTGGCTGCTCAGTTACCCACTTATCAGGTAGAGACACCGCAAGAATTAGCGAAACTGTTGTGCGGCTAGAATCAATGTGAACAAATACATGACAGCAAAAAAGGGTGTATCGCTATTAACGATACACCCTTTTTTTTATCAACTTTTATGAAGTACTACTAATACTCTGCTATTTACTTATCAGTTGGCAACTCATGGTTAGGCTGCTCATTATCTTCGAACATATCTTCTTCTGTAAGTGGCTCATCATCAAGCAGATTAAAAGAAGATTCAATGATTTTGTCATCACTAAGCTGGTACTCATACCAATTGCCCATCACCCCAGCCAATTCATCAAGCCCTTCTTTTCTTAAGGCAGAAAACAGTTGAATGGTGCATTTAAGACCTAACTTTTTTAGTCTTTTACGGGTATTGAGTAAGGCGTTTTTAGAAGCGCCATATTTCAATTTATCCGCTTTAGTCAGCAAAATATGGACAGGTAGATCACCTTCTTTGGCCCAAAATAGCATTTGCTCATCAAAGAATTTGAGCGGATGACGAATATCTGTCATCAACACCAAACCTGCTAGGCTTGAGCGCGATACCAGGTATTCTTCCAATTCGACCTGCCATTCTTTTTTCATCTCCAGCGGCACGGCAGCATAACCATAGCCTGGTAAATCAACCAGACGTCTGTGCTTGTCACCAATACTAAAAAAGTTAATCATCTGCGTACGCCCAGGCGTCTTGGACGAGCGCGCCAACTGCCGCTGGTTGGTCAATGCATTGATAGCCGAGGACTTACCCGCGTTTGAGCGTCCTGCAAAAGCAACCTCTAACCCGACATCAGGCGGACAAAGGCGAAACGTAGGTGCTGACGTCATAAACTCAGTTTGCTGAATTCGTTGGCGCGATTTGGTATTAAACACCGCATGTTCGGCGGCGACATCTGTAAACGGGGTACTCATAAATGGCTCATTAATCTGCAAAAAATTGGATACGGTAGTGAGAGTTTGCGGTTGGCTAGTCGTTAAAGCGGCGCATCGAATAAATAAAACGCGAGTGGCTAAGGCTGATAGCTATGATCGTCTCAAATTATGACTATTCTATACTATTAACCGTCTTACTTATTGAAATGATGGCGATTAGTCTCATATAAACGACAGCATACCATTAAAGCGTAGTAGCGCTTAGCGAAAGTTCTTTACAGCACAATAAAGGCGTTACGAAAGCCAAACTCGATTCATGTATATTAAGTCGACATATATTGTTACAATGTTTAATGAAAAACGTTTAAGATCGTATTTAACTAAGCAAATATTAAATTAAACGTCTGAAAAACACATAAGGGGGTGTCCCATGTCTTCAATCACCACACTTTTTACCAAAACCTGTCGTCTGTTAGCAGGTAGCGGCGCAGCGCTTGTCCTGACAACGGCAATGACAACCAGTGCCGGTGCTGCTGATATTGCTACGACCTATAATAACTCATGTGCGGCTTGTCACGATAGTGGCGCGTTGAATGCTATCAAAAAAGGCGACAGTGCTAAGTGGCAGCAGCTCATCCAACAAAAAGGCATGCCAGCTCTGATCAACTCAGTCAAAAGTGGTATGACACAGATGCCAGCTGGCGGACTCTGTGATAACTGTAGTAATGATGACTATCGCAAGCTGATTGACTATATGAGTAAATAGCAAAACGCATAAATAGCAGGTGCCTGACCAAAATTTTAGACGGATATAATAAAGCGCTAGGGGCATACCCCTCATGCGCTTTTTATTTTTCAGGCAGTTTTCTGTGGTAGCACCAATAGAAAAACCATTGGCTACTGTGACTGAGTAGGTATTAATTAGGGATTAAGTAGGCAAATACTATAAAGTCTTGCTATAATAATCCAAAATAAACCCTGATGTTAGTAAGTACTTTCAGACTGCTTGTAGCAAGTCCATAAGATATATGCTGAACTCGCTAAATAGTAGCGCGACGTATATCAATGGGCTCGTCGATGCAACCACTCTAAATAATGCTTACGCCGAGCTAGTAGGATTTGTATCAATGAAAAAGTTAATCGCTGCTGCCAGTTTATGCGTTGCAAGTTTCAGCGTACAAGCTGCTATTGTTGTTCCCGAATATGACGTTAACGCCGGCAAGCAAATTGCAGAAACAGTCTGTGCAGCTTGTCATGGTGTTGACGGTGTCAGTGTTGTTCCTGCTCAGCCTAATTTAGGCGGCCAAAATGTTAAGTATCTCTATAAGCAGTTGGTCAATTTTAAAGCAGGCTACCGCAAAAACGGTATTATGCAGTCGCAAGTGGCGAATTTGTCGCAACAAGACTTGGCCAATGTGGCAGGCTATTATGCAAGCCAAGCACCTTGGGGTGTTGGCTTCGGTAATCCAGCGACTAACCAAGAAGCGACCAAGCTGTTTTTAGGTGGTGACAAATCTCGTGGCATTATTGGTTGTGCAGGTTGTCATGGTCCAGATGCGGCCGGTAATACTTGGGCGGCGTTTCCACGTTTAGGTGGACAACACTCGCAATATATTGCGACTCAGCTAAAACTGTTCCGTGCCGCTGGCCGCGAAGATGATATCGCAAGCGATGATCAAAAGCGTGCTAACGATGCAGCGAAAGAAGGCGAAAAGGGTATGATGCAGACAGTAGCTTCTAAGCTGTCAGATCGCGATATCCGTATTTTGGCCGACTATGTGAGCGCCGTTCACTAAGTGATATTGCTTAGCGTCGGCTATATTATAAATTGGCTGTATCATAGATAGTACCTTGCTATGGAACCGTCGCTTAGGTGTCAGCCATTATTTAGTTATTAAACCCCGATTTCGGGGTTTTTTTATAACTGCTAGTCCCTTATATTAGATAGTCCCTTATATTAAACAGACCTGTGTATTGTACAGAGGGTTATAAATTATCGTTATTCACTTTAGATCGTTTGGATTTAGATTATGATGATCCGCTATGCTTCTTATTTTATCGCCGCGTTGCTACCACTATTGTTGTTTCGCTGGTTTGCGCCTGCGTCCATTGGTGAGATTGACTTTTGGTTACTTTGGCTGTTGGCAATGCTATTGGTCTCACTGCCAGTGGTATATGCTGAGATTGCGCTCGCTTATCGTAGTGTCGATGCCCCGTTGGCAGGTATGCAGAAACTCACTCGTGAGGCTGATGCCAGTCCGTTATGGCGAAGCTTTGGTTGGTTGGCAGCCCTAGTTTCGATTATTATTGCCGCGTTAGTCATATCGGGCGCTAGCACGGGTATTGTATCGGCGCTTAGCGATATTCATAGTGCACCTGACATTCCAAGCTTTGCTATCGCTGCGGGATTGATGGTCATCGCCGTCTTATTAAGCTTACTCGGTGTTACGCCTTTACCGATTGGCTTAGGATTAATGCTCGTCGGCTTGCTGCTAGGGGTGGCGAATGGTTTGCCGAATATTGACTTTGCGATGACGGGTATCAGCTTAAGTGAATGGGCGCGCGCGGTTGCTTTAGCGCTAGTCAGTGTGGGGGCGGGTACAGGACTGTATTGGTTCGGTCAACATTTATCAACCAAGCAAGTCGTCACAGCGGTAGAGGTAGACAATATCAATGCGCAAAGGCCAGCACGCACTCGTGCCAATCAAGAATATCGCGCGACCAAGCTGGTATTGCCTATATGGATATTACAGTTATTGGTTGGCGTTGTAGCATTATTCATCAGTGGCATGGCACTACCGCCGATCGGACAACTGATTTATTGGCTAGGGGTGGTGTTTGTGGCGAGCTACTTGCTACATTATAGTGCACAGCAGTTGGCGCATAAGTTTGGACTGTTGGTTAGCTTGATGATAACTTTTGTGGTAGCGCTGGTACTAGTCCTCGTTATACCGACTACATGGCTAGTAGGTATACTGGTTATTATCAGTAGTATCACGGTATTGTTGTTGTCGATTTTCGCCGGCTGGCAGATGAAGATAAGCCATTTACGCAAGTCTCTAAACTTTGGCAATGAAGCGTTCTATAACCTATGGCGGGTAGCGATACGTCTCATTGTACCAGTGGCATTGCTATTGGCATTAATAGGCTGGGTGATGCAGTGGTTGAGCTAACGGCTGATGCGGTTGAATTTAACCATACTCGTAACAGTAATACTGTGGCCCAGTCTAAGCGGAGCGCGTTCATGACAGTATATCTGGCATATGCTGAAGAGGCGCAGCGTCAACATTATCTGACGTTGTCAGTCGCTGAGGGCACTACTTTGTATGAGGCACTCGCGCAAGCAGGCTGGTTGATGCAATTTCCAGCATTGGCAACGTGGTGTGAGGAAGCGGAACATGTGACAGCACCAGCGGCTAAGCGTTGGCATGTAGGTATCTACGCCCAAAAGCAGCCGCTAAACTATCAATTGCAGCCGTTTGACCGGATAGAAGTCTATCGCAGCTTAAGCGCTGATCCTATGTCTCAGCGCAAAAGTAAGTCTCGAGGTTAATCATTTAGCCGAACCGTTAAGCTTAAGCGTTATCAAGTCTGCCATTTTGAGACTAACAACCAATAAGCCTAAATTTACATCAGAATTATTGGGCAGGCAGGGTTTCGATACCTTCGATGCGACTGACCAAGCCGTTATCATCAAAATACACCACTAAATGTTGGCTAGCGTTTTTGACATTAGCGATGCCTTTATGTTTACCTTCTGTGCCCGCTTTATAATCGTAAATATAGTCCCAACGTTTAGGCTCTAGCGTATCTTTAATCGCTGGGCTGCCCAAAATATAAAGGACTTGGTTTTGGTTCATGCCCACTTGCAGTTTTTGTGCTTGCACTTGGGTAATCGCAGTCCCTTGTGGCAAATCAATCTTATACACACTCAGTAATGAGCAGCCAGACATCACAACCGAGGCACTAAGCATACCGGTCAGGACAATCTTGCGTAATGCGCTTGCGCGGCTTAACGGACGAAAATTTAATGTCTTTATCATGGTAAGATGACTCATAAAAAATGGATTAGGTGCGGTCAAGAAGCGTTGCTGATGGTCTTGCCGACAATCTTGGACAAATGATACGTCATTTACTTGCAATTGCCTACCACTTACGACATTATTTACCAAACACTACCTCACGTATTAGATGTTTTATATTTTAAATTCATAGACTTGCGGTGAGGTTTAACCACGCTAACCATGCTAAAAATTTTCGCAAGATAAGCCAGTTTAGGGCTATTTGAATTTTTAGTATTTAATTAATAATAATCATTGGCGATTATTTACCTCATGTTCTTTAGTTTTTATTTGCTAAGACTTAACAGTCAGAAGGGATATTATGGCTTCTTTTACCAATCAAGATTTACGTAAAGCAGGATTAAAAATAACGTTACCGCGTATCAAAATTTTAGAGTTGCTTGAGCGCGCAGAGCTGCATCATATGAGTGCAGAAGAGGTCTACAAAGCACTGATTGAGCAAGGTGAAGATGTAGGGCTAGCGACCGTCTATCGCGTACTGACCCAGTTTGAACAAGCAGGGATTGTTGAGCGCCATAACTTTGAAAACAATTTATCTGTGTTTGAGATTACCCAAGCAGAGCATCATGATCATCTGGTTTGTGACGTTTGCGGCAAGATTATTGAGTTTCATAATGAAACTATTGAAGAAGAACAAATCAAAGTCGCCGCTGAGCATGGCTTTAAGCTATCGGGTCATTCATTGGTACTATATGGCATTTGTAACAATCAAGAATGTCGCGACAGCGCAAAATAATGGCTATATGACCACTTAATAGATGCTGATATTAATGCATGCAAAAAACAGCCCTCATGATTGAGGGCTGTTTTTTTATTGACTGACTTATTTGCTACAGATTAGCTGACGTCTAAGGACAAGCTATCAGCACCTTCGTCTAAATTGGCGTTACTATTTTTGCTGCTGAGTTTGATTTTTAAGCGCAGATCATTGGGGGAGTCGGCGTGCAATATCGCTTCTTTATAAGTGATTTCGCCATGCTCATACAAGTCAAAGAGTGCTTGGTCAAAGGTTTGCATGCCGCTGTCACGCGAGCGCGTCATGACATCTTTGATTTCGTGCACTTCGCCTTTACGGATATAGTCGCTGATCAGTTGTGAGTTTAATAAAATCTCAATAGCTGCCCGTCGACCTTTACCGTCTGGGGTTGGAATCAATTGCTGGGCGATAATGGCTTGCAAGTTCAGCGACAAATCCATAAACAACTGATTGTGGCGACTGGTTTCAAAAAAGTGAATGATACGGTCAATTGCTTGGTTGGCATTGTTGGCGTGCAAAGTAGCAAATACCAAATGGCCTGTTTCTGCATATTGGATCGCATAACTCATGACCTCGCGGTTACGAATCTCACCAATCAAAATAACGTCTGGCGCTTGGCGCAAGGTGTTCTTTAGACCGGCCTCAAAGGAGTGAGTATCGATACCGACCTCCCGCTGAGTAATGATACAACCACGATGTTTGTGGACAAATTCAATCGGGTCTTCGATGGTAATAATATGACCATGAGAGTTTTGGTTACGGTGACCGATCATGGCAGCCAAGGTGGTCGATTTACCCGTACCAGTTGCGCCGACCAATAAGATAATACCGCGTTTTTTCATGGCCAGCTCTTTTAACGCTGGCGGCAGACGTAGCTCTTCGACGGTTGGGATCTTATTTTCGATTTTCCGTAAAATCATGCCTGCCATATCGCGCTGTATAAAGGCACTGACTCGAAAGCGTGCTTGCTGCGCTTCATCAGTAATGGCAAATTGACACTCATTGGTCTCTTCGAACTCTTGGCGTTGGCCTGCTGTCATCACACCTTTAACCAATTTCATGGTTTGTTCAGCGCTCAGAGGCGTCTTACCAACCGGTAGAATCTTGCCATTTATTTTCATGGAAGGCGCTACATCAGCGGTAATAAAAAGGTCGGAGCCGTTTTTATTGATCATCAACTGTAATAATTTATCAATATCCATATCGTACCTGCATTCGATGTAAATCGATTAAAAATTGTCTAATATCAATTTTTAAAGATCAGTCATCATGATCATTAAAAACAAATAAGGTGTAAAAAAATCACTGACTATCAGAGCCTGTGCTCACTCTGAATGGGAGCGCCTGAACGGAATGAAAAGGGCTAAATCTTGCCAAACTGCGTCAAATAGCTAGTCAATATCCTGATATTACCTGCGCTATTTCCTTGTTTGGCTGCCATTTAGCTCATTTTTATCACCATTTTCAAAGTGAGAACACGCTCTAGGGATTTTCATCAAATAGGAAGTGTCAACCAATCGGCAATACTATAACTAGAGAAATGCTTCAGGCTGTTTGGCATAAGGACGAGCAACGTCTTTGCTAATCGTGCCTTTGGTCACAAGGTTCTTAAGCGTTTGATCTAGGGTAATCATGCCATCGCCAGCCCCTGTCTGGATAGCCGAGTACATCTGGGCAATTTTATTCTCACGAATCAAGTTACGAATCGCTGGCGTACCCAGCATAATTTCATGCGCGGCAACCCGTCCCCCAGTTTGGCGACGCAATAGAGTCTGTGAGATTACCGCTTGTAGCGACTCTGACAGCATGGCGCGAATCATGTCTTTTTCGGCCGCAGGGAATACGTCAATCACGCGGTCAATCGTCTTGGCCGCTGAGCTGGTATGTAGAGTGCCAAAAACTAAGTGACCTGTCTCAGCAGCTGTCAGTGCAAGGCGGATGGTCTCAAGGTCACGTAGCTCGCCGACGAGGATAACATCGGGATCTTCACGCAATGCTGAACGTAGCGCTGGCTCAAAACCCAAGGTATCACGGTGTACTTCGCGTTGGTTAATCAGACTTTTTTTAGATTCATGCACAAATTCAATCGGGTCTTCGATGGTCAAAATATGCTCTTTACGGCTCTCATTGATATAATCAATCATAGCCGCTAGGGTCGTTGACTTGCCTGAGCCTGTCGGACCTGTTACTAGCACGACGCCACGCTTGAAGTCGGAGACGCGTTTAAACACTTCACCCATACCCAAGTCTTCCATGGTCAGAACTTTGGAAGGAATGGTACGAAAGACAGCACCGGCACCGCGATTTTGGTTAAAAGCGTTAACCCGAAAACGTGCTAAGTTAGGAATTTCAAAAGAAAAATCCGTCTCATAAAACTCTTCAAAGTCAGCGCGCTGCTTATCATTCATGATGTCATAAATAAGTTGATGCACCACTTGATGTGTCATCGTTGGCATATTGATGCGCGTCATCTCACCGTCGACCCGAATCATCGCTGGCATGCCGGCTGAAATATGTAAATCCGACGCTTTATGTTTGACCGTAAAACGCAGCAGATCTTCGATGCTTAGATTGTTTTTTTCAGCCATAATCAGGCATTCCTATCAATGAATAAAGGTAAGGCAAAAAGAGCTTAGCAGCAGGTTTTAAACAATAACCTTTTCACTCATCCTATGCTAGCTCAGTTATTTGGCGATGGAGTAGGTCATGGTTGTTACTGTTACTACTATCTTTAGTAGCATATGTTAAACCATGTAACAATATCATAACAAGACTCTTGGCATTTAACCATCTACTAGGCTAAGAAAATGTAAAATTAGGCAGTCATTTATTTATTGTTTAAATTTTGCTCATGGCAAAATTTTTATAAAAGTCTTAATAACAGCCAAAACAAATAATTGAGTAATTTATCCTTGTGAGCCATATATGAAAGATGTTGAAAATAATATTGATAAGGTAAGCCTCGTTGACAATTGGCAACAGGTAAAAGAGCAGGTCGCGCAGGCAGAGCAACGAGCCAAAGACAGTGCAGTAGATGAGGTCATTTTACTTGCGGTTTCTAAAACCAAACCTGCTGACATGATTGCGGCGTTAGCCAAGCAAGGTCAGTATCACTTTGGGGAAAATTATCTACAAGAAGCTATCGAAAAAATCAGTACTTTAAAATCTCAGACGGTTGGTGACGCTATCGTTTGGCATTATATTGGCAGTATCCAGCGTAATAAGACGCGCGATATCGCTGAGCATTTTGACTGGGTACAAACAGTTGAGCGTGACATTATTGCGAAGCGTCTAAACGACCAACGTCCAAGCGAGTTGTCGCCACTAAACGTTTTGATTCAAGTCAATATTGATAATGAAGACAGCAAGTCAGGGTGTTTACCAGCCCAGTTACCAGCATTGATCACCACAATGAAAGGCTATGAGCGTTTGCAGTTGCGTGGTCTGATGATTATTCCCGCAAAAGCCAACACCGATGCTTTTGCTCGCACCAAGCAATTATTTGAAGACATTAAGCGCGATCATCCAGAATTAACTGGTTGGGATACGCTTAGCATGGGTATGAGTGATGATATGGCAGAGGCGATTGCCAATGGCTCGACCATGGTGCGCGTCGGTACCGCCATATTTGGTGCTCGAGATTAGGGCGTGTCCTCAATTCAACAGACCTTAACTACGCTAAACAACCACTTCAAGTTTGGTCACCAGCAGCTGATTAATTTTCAGCTTATCCGTGTCCAGAATCTCAAAACGATAATTGGCATATTCGATGCTATCGGTTTTCTTAGGGATTTTGCGGAGCATATACATCATAAAACCGCTGATCGTTTCATAGTTTTGGCTGTTGGGTAAATTGACGATACCCAATGAGCGAATGACATCCTCGATTGGCGTCATACCGTCGATTAACCAGGAGTTATCGGTACGTTGGACGATAGGCTGCTCCTCTAGCGTGACCAGCTCGCCCATAACAATACTCATCACATCTTTTAGGGTAATGACGCCTACCGCCAGCGCATATTCATTGACGATCACCGCAAAGTCAGCGCCCGTCGATTTAAACATCTCAAGCACTTCAAATAAAGATAAAGTATCAGGAATAAAAAGCGCCGGTTTTAATAATGCCTTATCGGTTAAGCTTACCTCTTGCTGATTCAACACTAAAGCTAAAAAACTGCGTGACTCCACATAGCCCATAATATGTTCTAAATCATCGTCAAGACAAACCAAAAATTTATTATGCGGCTGCTTAATCATCACCTCGACAATTTTTTCGGTACTGACTTTGCTGTCAAAATATACAATATTCTCGCGTGGATTCATCACTGAGGTGACGGTACGCTCTTGCATCTCAAAGATATTTTCAATCAGGTGGTGCTCTTGGTGTTTGATGACGCCCGCTTCCGCACCGGCATCCATCACCGCGACAATATCTTCGGATGTCATCTCATCTTTGCGTACCGTAGAGATGCCCAGCAGTTTAAAGAGAAAATTCGCCGCACCATCAAACACCCAGATGATAGGTTTTAAGATAAAAATCAAAAATATCATTGGCCGTACGACTTTGATGGCGATAGGTTCAGAGTTGGACATGGCGAGACGCTTTGGCATGAGGTCAGCAAACAGGACAAAAACGCTGGTGACAATGATGAATGACACCACAGAGGCGAGCGCTTCATGACCGAACAAGCGCACTAAATAAGGACTGATGGCTGATTCGCCGATAACACCTGCCAAAATGGCCACCGCATTAAGCGCGATTTGTACCACGGTAATAAAACTGCCAGGGTGTTCTTGCATATTGAGGACATCAAGCGCGCGTACTTCACCTTCTTTGGCCATTACTTGCAGTTTGATTTTTCGGGCGGAGGCTAGGGCCAGCTCGGAGCTAGAGACAAGGGCGCTGAGGGCAATTAGCAAAAAGATAAACACACTAGCAGTTAGCAAGCTCATGACATACTCGGATAGAAATAGGTAGGGGTAGATAAATTAAAAGTAATGGATTGAATCGTCGGAATAACAAGAAAATTTTGTGGTCAGAAACTAAAAAAAGCTGGGCAAGCACCCAGCTAATAATAAGCAATCGATTTATAAGTAAGGTCTGTCGTCATCTGACTTTCTATGTAGCAGCCAGATGACGATTACACTCTAGCCTTTTATTGACCATTTATTCACTAATGGATAACGGCGCTCACGACCAAAGGCTTTATGGCTGATTTTGGTGCCAATCGGTGCTTGGCAGCGCTTATATTCGCTATTATCGACCATTTGGATGACTTTGGCGACCAAGTCTGCATCAAAGCCTTTATCTACGATATCTTGATAGCCCATATCTTCATCGATATAAGACATTAAGATGCCGTCTAATACGTCATAGTCAGGTAAGCTGTCCTGATCTTTTTGGTCAGGGCGTAGCTCTGCCGATGGTGGACGGGTAATCACGCGCTCAGGAATAACGGGGGTGTCTTCTAAGCGGTTACGATAGCTGGCTAATTTATAAACCTGTGATTTATAGACGTCTTTTAGGACATCAAAGCCGCCTGCCATATCGCCATACAGTGTCGAGTAACCAACCGCCAGCTCTGATTTGTTGCCGGTGGTGATGACCAAATGCCCAAACTTATTAGACAGTGCCATCAATACAACGCCGCGCGCACGTGCTTGGATGTTTTCTTCAGTGGTGTCCGCAGGTGATTTATTAAAGAGTGGGGCAAGGGTATGACGAATGCCTTCGACGGCATCAAAAATTGGACAAACGGTATAAGAAACGTTGAGTCGACGGGCTTGTGCTTGTGCATCTTCGAGGCTGATTTGTGAGGTATATTCGTACGGCATCATAACCGCATAAACCTTATCCGCACCCAACGCATCGACAGCGATACAGAGGGTTAAGGCCGAATCAATACCACCTGATAGCCCAACGAGAATGCCAGAGAATCCTGAAAGATTGACATAATCACGCAAACCAACCACCAGCGCTTGATACATCTCTGATTCGCGGCTAAGGGTCAAAGGCGCTTTAGACTGGGTGTTAAACTTGCTGGTTTTGACATCTAACGTCGCCAGTAGCAACTGATTCATAAAACGCGGCGCTTCGTGGGCAACGCTACCATCAGCTTGCACGGCCATAGAGCCACCGTCAAAGACTAAATCATCTTGACCGCCAACCGCATTGACATAGATAATCGGCAGGCCATTTTCACGGCTGCGCTTGGTCAGCATGGTTTTACGATTGTCTTGTTTTTCGATTTCAAAAGGTGACGCATTTAAGCTGATGACCAGATCCGCGCCTTGCTTTTTGAGATCAGCAATAGGGCCTTTTTCCCACAAGTCTTCACAGATGAGCAGGCCAATGGTAATGCCTTTATAATCAAACAGAACTTGATTACGGCCTTTGTCAAAGTAACGGCGTTCATCAAACACGCCATAGTTTGGCAATATTTGCTTATGATAAAAGCCTTTTTGATGACCGTTATGCAGGATGGCGGCTGAGTTGAAGGTACCATGGTGATCAACGTGTGGATAGCCGACGATCATGACGATGTCATCGATATCACTTAGAGTAGACAAGGCGCTTTTGATACGACCTGACAAGCTAGGGCGTAGCAATAAATCTTGGGGTGGATAGCCTAATAGTGCGAGTTCTGGAAAGACAATCACATCAGCGCCTTGCTCACGCGCTTCTAATGCCAGCGTGCGCATTTTTGCTGCATTGGCAGTGATATCACCGACCAAAAAGTGTGATTGGGCTAAAGCAAAAGTAACGCTATCTTGGGTTTTAGTGCTCTTACTCGCCTCATTTGAGACAGTAAGGTTAGGGTTATCATTGTCTTTTGACATTGTTATTGTTCCTATGAATATAGTATTTAAAATTTGGTGAGGCAGTGTTGCTTTAAAATAAAATCAATCCGAAATTTACTCAAAGCATCGCGCGTCAATCATGGTTTCTTTTACATTTTTTTTGACCCTGAGTCCTGATATCGAACTCGCATGATGCGTGCAACGCTTGTATAAGCATCAATGTAATGCTTATGTAGTAGACCCAATTTATGCCGCACTACTCTAACGATTAGATATTAATGTCGTTTAAAGAGGAAGGATAAAGAAGGGTTGTGAAAAGTGATGCGCTTTAATAATGACAAAAATAAATAAGGTCAAATTAATGTAGCGGCATTTAAAAGTTCAAAATAATTATTCTAGTATAACATCAATTGTTGTTACTAATAGAACGCGCCAGTGATTTACCTTGCTAGATAATGACTGACAAAGTGACGGCGTAGGGTACTTAGTGGTCATTGTTTTTCGGTATTCATTCTGCGTACGATGATTTGGTTATTCAGGTAAGGCTTTAGTGAATCTGGTCTAAGAAAGTTGTAAGTAAAGGTTACAACATAGCGTTATTTATTTGAGCCATTTTGTTGCATAATAATCGTCGGTCAGCCATCTGTTTTCTATGACATTACTGGCGTTAACTGTGTTACGGTTGTCTCGGCACAGAGCGTAATGGCCGCCAATAATTGAGCTGTAGATTTATAGCCAACCACCTTCGCTAATGGATACGATTTATGGATGTTGTCCATAAATTGCTGTTCACCCATTTATAAACTTCTCAGCAATACCGTATGAGGTTTGCTGTCCGCTTTTGGTTTATACACTATGATAGAAAACTGGACAAAAGAATTTATTATTCAGCGCTTATTGGCCATTACTTTGTTGGTCGTGTTGTTTATATTATGTTTTCAAGTGGTACAGTTTTTTATTGTACCGGCATTGTGGGCAGCGATTTTAGCGTATGTTACCTTTCCTATTTATAACTTTTTTCACCAACGAGTAAAGTTCAGTTCAAATTTTAGTGCCGCTATCATGACTGTGAGTATTACTCTCATCATCGGTGTGCCGCTGGTGGTTGGTATTTTTATCTTGCAGCAGGAAGCTTTGAGCCTTATCAGCAATTTAATCTATCGTATTAAAGTAGGGTATTTGGATGTGCCTGACTCTGTTAAGGATTTGCCGATTATCGGGCAACAAGTCAAAGATGTGCTGTGGCGCATTAATAAAAATCCTGAAGGAACGCTAGAAGCCTTTCGTATTTGGGTGCAGTCGCATTTATATTATGGCAAAGTCGCCTTTGATGTGGTGTTCAGCAGTCTTGCCAAGCTTGGTATGGCACTGATGACTTTATTCTTCTTTTATCGTGATGGCACAAGCTTGGTGCGTCAAATCCGCCAAGCCTTACGCAATATCATTGGCAATCGTATCGATGGTTATATTGACTCTGTGGGTACGACCACCCGCGCTGTGGTATATGGTATTGGTCTGACCGCATTGGCGCAGGCAATCTTGGCGGGTATTGGTTATTATTTCTCTGGCGCACCAAGTCCGATTTTACTGACGATTGTCACTTTTATCATTGCCTTAATCCCATTTGGTACGCCATTTGTGTGGGGTGGGGTGTCGATTTGGTTATTAAGTCAAGGTCATACGGTAGAAGGTATTGGTTTGGCTTTATGGGGCATATTGGTCATCAGTTGGGTGGACAATCTTATCCGTCCTATCGTCATTAGTGGTGCCACCAAGATTCCTTTTATCATTATTTTTATCGGGGTGTTAGGCGGTTTAACAGCCTTTGGTTTCGTTGGTTTGTTCATCGGTCCTGTCGTATTAGCTATCGGCCTTGCGGTATGGCGTGAATGGATTTCAAATCATAAAAATGAGCTATTTGCGCCACAAGAAGAGGTGTTGATCGATAAAAATACACCATTAGCGGTTGATGAGCAAAATGAAAATAGCGGATATAGTTGATACCAAATAAAACAGAGACGGCGCATTTTAGCGCGAGACTGAAATAATTTTTTCTTGCGTATTGTGCCTACGCCGACAGCGGTAGTAAAAAATATTTAGCGAAATAACGTCATAAATAAACAGGTCATAGATAACAAGTCACTGATAAATGACGTACTGATTGATAGAAATTTTTAATAAGGTCTAATGCGATGATAGATACGATAAACAGCATGACTATTGTGGCTGATAGTAATATCGCTAGCCTTGATGAGTTTTTTAATGCCACTACGCTTGGACAGGTGATTGAACAAACAGTAAATATCGTTAAAGTTGCGGGGCGCGATATCGATGCGGCATTGCTTGCTGAATTACAGCCCACTGTATTGTTGATACGCTCGGTGACGCCAGTGAACGAGCAGTTATTGGCTGATAATGAAAGCGTAGAATTTGTAGGCTCGGCAACGATCGGCACCGATCATGTTGATCAAGATTATCTAGCGACGCGCAACATCACTTTTGCCAATGCTGCGGGTTGTAGCAAGCATTCGGTCGCCCAATACGTGCTGACGGCTATTTTGACACTGCGTCCGCAGTATTGGCAGCCATCAACGATGCTATCAACGACGTCACCAACGAGGCCATTAACCTTAGGTCTTATTGGCCTTGGCAATATTGGTAGCACGCTCGCTCAGTATGCCAATGATTTGGGCTGGCAAGTATTGGGCTATGATCCATTATTGCCCCCTTCAGAGACGAATAACGCCAGCTTTGCGCAAGTACTTAGCCAAAGCGACGTTGTCAGTTTACATGTGCCACTGACTGATAAGAGAGACTATACTCACCCGAGTGGTAGCGATTACCCAACGCGGCATCTAATCAACGCAGATGCCCTGAGTATGATGCCTGCGCATACTATGCTCATTAATAGCGCGCGCGGACCCGTCATTCATGCGCGTGATTTAGCAGCAGATATTGAGCGTACGGGACGCCAAGCAGTGCTTGATGTGTTTGAGCATGAGCCAGAGATTGCCGAGAGTTTGTTAAGCAAGTTGGCTATCGCAACGCCACATATCGCTGGTTATACTGTAGAGGGGAAGCTGCGCGGTACCCAAATTATCTATGATGCGCTATGTGAAAAACTGGCGGTCACACCTGCACAGTCTATGCAAAAGCTGCTGCCACTGAATATGTTTTTGTGGTCTGAATTAAAAGCGCATCCAGATAAGTTGATTAAGTTTTATGACATTATGCAAGATGATGCTTCCTTGCGACGTCAGGTCATTGATGGACAAGTTAATGGCGCTGATTTTGATCAACTGCGCCGTGATTATCATTTGCGCCGTGAATGGCAGTTCTAAAGTCAAAAGCCTACTTATCACCCTATTTTTATTATTCATCAGTCACAGTAGATACTAATGAGCCAATCAACCCGTTCTTTTGCTAAGCCAGATACTAAGCCCAGTTACGCGCCCACCATGACCCTAGCGATGGCGCGGCAGCGTGCGCAGTTTATGGGCGATATTCGTCAGTTTTTTAATAAGCGGCAGGTGCTTGAGGTGCAGACTCCGCTGTTGTCGCAAGCTGGCAATACGGATACCTTTTTGCAGTCCGTCGCTGCGCAAGTTACCTATCAAGATCGACCACGCACTTATTACCTGCATACGTCACCTGAATTTGCCATGAAGCGATTATTGGCCAGCTGGCAAATGCCTATTTATCAAATTTGCCCGGTATTTCGAGATAATGAAATAGGCGTACGCCACAATATTGAATTCACCATGTTGGAATGGTATCAGCCAAACTATAGCTTAGCCGATATGGCGACTGAGCTTGGCGAACTACTAGAAGCCCTATATGGCTACTCGATTGTGATGAATCATTACCGCTACGTTGATGCGTTTATGGACTTCGTTGGCATACATCCACTGACGGCCAGTTTGGCGACATTACAAGCAGTGGCAGAAGATAAAGGTTTGACCGGTTTTAATTTTAATAATGTAGAGAGCGTGACAACCAATAGTGAAGAAGATATTCGTCAAAGCTGGTTAGACCTATTATTTAGCCATGTAGTCGAGCCAAATTTGGGTCACGATTTGCCGACTTTGATTATAGAATATCCGCCAGCAACGGCAGCATTAGCAAAAACGGCTTTAGATAAAGACGGTAATAAGGTTGCGAAGCGCTTTGAGCTATATATCAATGGTATTGAGATTGCCAACGCCTATGACGAGCTGGCAGATGGGCAGGCGTTAAGAATGCGTTTTGAGCAAGACAATCAATTGCGCCAGCGCCATAATTTGCCAGTCATGCCAATCGATGAGCATCTATTGGCGGCATCTAATGACTTGATACCTTGTAGTGGCATTGCTGTGGGGTTGGATAGATTGCTTATGGTCATCACAGGAGCCGACAGAGTAGAGGACGTCATTCCGTTTCCAAGTGGTCTGGCCTGATAATTTATTAGATGGTCCATCATAAAAAAAGCGAGTAGACCGGAAGGCTTACTCGCTTTTTTCTTTAATTATAAACATGGTAGCGCTGAGCTTGATTATAATGTTGCGATAGCTTTATCGATGGCTGTCTCACCATTTTGCATGCTAAAGACTTTCTTACTTGCGCTATCAGCATTCAAAACCGCTGCTAAAGTCGATGCTACATCCGCAATCGCATTCTCGCCAGCATCAGTACCATTGATCGTAATTTTGCCAGTTCCAGCGCGTTCTTTTAGGGCAGCAGCTTGGACGATGGTGTAATCAAGAGTACTGTCGTTGACTAACCATTGGTCAGCGTAATGTTTGGCGATGTAATATTCTTTTAGATTTTCAATCGCAGAGCTGGTCCATTTGCTAGTGTCTAATGAGAATACTGTGCTAAGCATGATATAGCGATTGATGCCTTTGTCCTGTGCCGCTTGCATGGTTTTCACTGCACCGTGTAAATCCACTTCTAACAAGGCTTTGTTGCCAGAACCTGCTACAAAATAGATGGCCTCAACGTCATCATCAATCTGTTTTTGAATAGCGTCTTTATTTGCTAATAAGTCTAAATCCAATTGCGAGTAATTATCTGCATCGAACAATTTCTTTTTATCACGTGTGGTACCGATCACTTGATGATCATCTGCTAATAACTGCTTAACTAAATCAGTTCCCACTCGTCCACTGGCGCCAATTACTAAAATTTTCATAGTCATTCCTATTCTTATATACGTTACTGTTGTTGTAAAAACTGTTTGTCTTAAAAGTTGACTACAGCGTAACAACAATGATGGGCACACTTCGTTATGAAGCGTGCCGATTGCATAGTGTTTGGTTATGAATGTATACGGTTTGCAAAGAGCACAGGCTAGGAGGGGGTTAAGATAGATAGCAAAGATTATGGCTATAAAAATCAGCGAACCAAACGATTAAGACCGTCGGCAAAGGCTTTTTTGTCACGGTCACCATAAGGTTTTTGTCCGCTCATTTCTTGCAACTCTAATACGCCAGTGCCACGCATGGTATCCATAAAGTCGCGCATGTTAAGCTTTTGCTTGATGTTGTTTTTATCGTAGACCATACCGCGTGTGGTTAAGACCATGCCGCCTTTGTCTAAGATATCATTGGCCAATGGGATGTCACTGGTGATGGCTAAATCGCCTGCTTGTATGTGCTCGACGATATAATCATCGGCTTTATCGAATCCTTGTGGCACCACTGTCATCGTTAGTAATGGCGACTTTCGCAGTTTAATCGGTTGATTGGCGACGAATATCGCCATCGTTTGTGTCCGCTCAGCCGTTTTGATAATCAAGTCTTTGGCAATCAATGGCACCGAATCAGCATCCACCCAAATCTGCATTATTTCTTAACCTTTTCTGTTTTTGCCTTAACGTCTACGGCAATATCTTTTTGGTTGTCATCAGTTTTTACCTGAGATTTTTTTAAAGCTTTATTATTGTCATCGCCAGTAGCTGACTGATTATCTACCATTTTTGGCTGGTTATTCACCGTGGCAGACTTTTTATCGAGACCTACTTTGTTGGGAAGTACCGCAACTAGCTTGGCCAAAGCAGGCTCTAAATCAGCGACATCATTAGGCATCAAGGTAATATGCGCAATTTTTCGATCCTCGCGTTCTGCTTTATGATAACTATGATAATGGGCACCATCGATGTTTAGCACGGCGCTGATATCGGGGTATTGCCCTAAGATGTTGAGCATAATCGCTGGATGGACATTGTCGGTATCACCCAATGGCAAATTGACCACAGCACGGATATGATTTTCGAATTGGCTGGTGACAGCACCTTCGATACTCCAGTGTCCAGAATTGTGCACACGCGGCGCAATCTCATTAGCGAGTACAGAGTCATTGCCACGCGCGTCTTTGGTGACGAACAGCTCAAGTGCCATCACGCCTACATAGTCTAAATGATTCATAATCGTGGTAATGGCGTCGGTCGCTTGCTTTAGTAAATGGCTAGTACCAACGGCGGGCGCTTGAGTTTTGGCCAAAATACCGTGATGGTGATGGTTTTCGACCAAATCATAACAGCGCATCTGGCCGTTCTGTCCCCGTGCCGCGATAATAGAAACCTCACGGCTAAAGTGAATAAAACCTTCCGCAATGAGTGGCGCTGGCGTTGGCGTCAACTCACCTTGGCCACTGACGGCGTCTTTGAGGTCTTGCCACGCCGCTTTGATATCACTGTCTTGCTTGATGACAAATTGACCTTTACCATCATAACCACCGCGGCTGGTTTTGAGGACAATTGGCAGTCCTAGCTCGCTGCAAGCTCGCTGCAATTCAGCTTCAGAGTTAACTTCTTTAAAGGGTACGGTAGCGATCTCAAGCGCATTAAACATCTGCTTTTCTTTTAAGCGGTCTTGGGCGATATCAAGAGCAATCGGTGGCGGAAACATGCCTTGTTTGCTGCCAGATTTTGATAAATTGGCCAGTTGTTCAACGGTCGCCGTCGGCGTGTTTTCAAACTCCAAGGTAAATACATCGGCGGCGGCAATAAAGGCTTCTAGTTGCTCACTATGAAAGACGCGCCCGTAAAGACTGGCAGGGCAGTCGGCGCTGTCTTCTAAAAAAACACACTGATAACCTAATGGCATGGCCGCTTCGGCAAGCATCATGCCAAGCTGACCACCGCCTAAAATACCGATAGTACGAATGTTTTGGGTCACAGGATAAGCGTTCGCTGTAGTCATGGCAGGCTCTTTGAATTGGAAATGGATAAAGGTTATTCGGTTTATTAAGTCTAAAATCTAATCTATTAAAATAGGAAAAGGTGCACTGTATGCACCTTGTATTTAGTAGAGCTCATCTAAGCATAAATATCAAGTTTACAACATTGATCGTTGGATTTGACGGTTAGATTTTATAGTCTAAATGATTGGTCTTGATATTTTCTAACCATTATCGCCAATCTAGTTGTTGATAATGCCCGGTGTGGGGCTGGCGAGAATGGTGTCAGTTTGTGTTTGGCGTAGCGTATCTAGCTTGCTAGCGATTACGTCGTCATGCAAGGCCAAGACCTGAATCGCCAGTAATGCTGCATTATAAGCACCTGCCGCCCCAATCGCTAAAGTACCGACAGCAACGCCTTTTGGCATCTGTACGATAGACAATAGGCTATCCCAACCGCTGAGCATCGAGGATTTTACAGGGACACCAAAGACCGGTAGCGGCGTTTGACTGGCACACATACCCGGCAGATGTGCTGCACCGCCAGCCCCAGCGATAATGACTTGTAAGCCATTGCTCTTAGCGTTTTTGGCATAGTCAAATAATCTGTCAGGTGTACGGTGTGCTGACACGACTTCACAAGCAAAAGCGATATCAAAGTCGGCGAGCAATTGCGCAGCGGCGCTCATGGTCGCCCAATCAGACTGCGAGCCCATGATAATACCAACTTTTGGTTGACCAGCAGGAGAGGTGATTGGACTGTTTTGCTCAACAGAGTTAACACTAGCTGATAGAGTGCTCATGCTTTGATATCCTCAAAACGACCATCATACAAAAATTTTGCCGCCTTCGTAAAGCCAAGTTTACTGATTAATGCGAAAGCGAGTTGAATAGCGCTTTTATTATGACGATATCACTGGGTCTTTGTCGTGGCGATATTGCACAAAATTACCGGCTTTGAGTGGCAAAGGCTGCTCGGTATCGAGCTGATAGCATGTTAGATAACCGCTATCGACCGCTGCCGAATAATCAGTACAGACTACTTGCGGGCTCAATGGTTCAGGCGTCCCAGTTAGCCAATAATGACCGACAAATACGGGTTTATCGGTTTTAAGCGCAAAGTCGATATTTTCTGCCAATATATCCGCTGGAATTTGTGCCAATGCTGATGAAGGGGCACGCGCAACCTCATATAGTGTACGTTCGTTGAGGCCTTCAAGCCACCAACGTACCCGTACTCGTGTGCGCTCAGTTCCTTCTTTATCAACCATTACCATGCCCGCAGGTAGCGGGGTTTCCACACCTTTTAATACCCTCTCCAACGCTTCAAAAGGTTCGCTATGCTCTTGGGCAGTGGCGACAAGTGCTTCAGGCGTTAAGCAATTATCAGCAGTCAATAACGGCGTCAGTACCGCCATACTGTCTACATCCCAACAAGCATGCACAAAGCAAGCATAGTCGGTCTCAAGCCATAAGGGTATCTCATACAAGCGTTGTAGCCAATAGTGATGACGCTCTGAGCCAAACGGTACTTCTGCCAAAAAGGCCTCGTGTTGGCGCATATGTATCTCATTGTGTGAGCGTAGGTATTCCTGAGGATTATTAGGATCAAGCGTCGCGAAAGCCAAAGCATTGTATTCGTGATTGCCCATGACTGCATCGGCCACATCAGCATCTAGCATGGCAAACACGATTTCTAACGTGGCCATTTGCTGCGACCCACGGTCGATCAAATCACCGATAAACAACGCCCGATGACCTGCTGGCGGCACGAAACATTGTCCGTTATGGCGATAGCCTAGCTGGGTGAGTAGACCGACTAGCTTGTCTGCATAACCATGAATGTCACCGATAATATCTATAATCATAATTCGTTGTCTAATCTTAAAATGTAAACGTATTTAACCGCTTAAGTAGAGCGATAAAGTTAATAAGGGTTTAATTATTTTCAAAAAAAATTTTTAAAAAATTGCTCTAAAAGCTAGCCTTTACTAAAAGCCTGGCGATAATAGTGCATTTAAAAAGTGTGGTAGCACTTGTGGCTCTAAAATAATAGTGGCGATTATCCCAAACGCGCCGCCCCACATATGTGCCAGATGATTGATGTTTGAGCCACCGCGTTTGTCCGCATAGATGCTATAAGCCACATAAGCGACCGCAAATAATATCGCTGGGATAGGAATGACCGCGAATAAATAGATTTTTTCCCATGGTGCAAGCAAAATAAAAGCAAACAATACGGCTGATACACCACCTGAGGCGCCAAGGCTGAGATAGCTGGCGTTATTTTTATTCTTAAGATAACTTGGAATCATCGCAACAATGATAGCCAATACGTAAAACACTACGAAACCATAACCGAACAAAAACGATTGATATAACCCTTCGATAGCACGACCGAAAAAATACAAAGTAAACATATTAAACAGCAGATGCATACTATCAGCATGGATAAAACCATGCGTCACGAAACGATCCCATTGCCCATTATTTACCGCAGGCGGATAAAAAATAAGCCGATTAAATAGCGCTTTGTTTTGCCAAGCAAGCAAGCTGACAATAACAGTAATAATAATGATAAGGGTCGTGTGGTTAAACAAAGGGTAATCCTTAGGCCGAGCCTAGTGTGTGATTGTGTAATATGGCAATGTTAAAAGCCTAAATACTATGTATATATACTACGCCTAAATACTATGTGTAAATAATATTATGCCCAAATTGCTAATGGATAAGACGGTCAATAATAATAAGTAGTGACATGGCAATTCCCATGCCAACTCCTAATCATTACGTCAACAGCGACAAGAATAAAGCAAAAACCCATTATGTAGAGAATTGTGCTTTAATAATCATTTGTTATTAGGGTGCGTCTTCATTTCAAAAATGGCGATAAAAATGAGATAAATTGCCGTCAGACAAGAAAAATAGCGTAGATAATATCAGGATATTAACCAGTTATTTGACGATGTTTGGCAAGATTTAGCCATTTTTAGCCCATTTAGATGACTATAGAGTGAATTGAAGATATACCCTAACAATATAGCAGTGTATAAAGATGAGTAAGTAATGCTTCGTATACTGACAGTAACGGTAGCGCTAAATACGTTGATAGCAGCAGTCTATAGTGCTGCTGATATAAGTGTAAGTACAAATTATAAGCTGGGTCATACAAGCGATGTACCATAAGCACTGTCACGGATATAGCTGTTTTATAGAGTGCCATTTATAAGGCATAAGTTTGTAGAAAAAACATCAAATAAAGTGATAAGGAATGATTTATTGCTTTTATAAATATAAACTATAGTCGGTTGAAAGGAATTTAGATACAAGAAAAGCGAGTGACAGGACTGCAAATAGTAGACTGAACGAGCCTGACACTGTATCTGATTTCACTAGGATTAACTATATTAAGCCGATAGAGGCCGTCAGTCATGAGTATCATTGAACAACTAGAACAAAGCGTCACGCCCGCTGTGCTAGGCAATAATAGCAGCGTTGCCCATGTCAGTCTCCTTGAGCAGTTTTATGCGATTTTGGCCGCACGCTTGGCTTTGCCAGAGGTATATTCGCAGTTGTTGCGATCTGATCAAGTGATCGTTGCTGATAGCGTGACAGAAAGCCCTTTATTTGAGCAGCTCTGGCCCGCCCCAAATATGCGGCAGACACTCATACAGGAACTTGCCGCCACTCATCATATCGATGAGCTTGCGACCACCCAATTGCTTATAAATGCTGCGCCACTGGCTTACCGTGAACTAAAGGCACTGGCGAGTGGACAGTTTTTGCCTGCGTTTTTGCAAAAAGAGCAGCCCACCTTGCGCCAGTATTTACCCATATGGTCAGCACCAGTTATCAGCGCTGCTCAAGATATTCAGACATCTAGCAATACGCCAAATGTCATAGCATCTGCTAATACAGCAGCAATGCCAGCACCGCCAATAGAAGCGGCTACAGAGAATAGCAATAGCTCTCTAAATGCTAGTGTGCATTTAGATAAGCATAGCAATAAAGATATAAATAATGCTTCTGATGCTATCCATGCCAGCCCTGCTGCCCATCATTTAGCAGAAAATGGCAGCATGAAACGGGAAAAAGTTCGCACCCGTAATCAACGCAACGATCTATTGGTACGGGTATTTTTATTAATAGCCGCCATTGCTGCGTTGGGCTTTGCCGCATGGGCGCTATTGATCAAGCCCAACATAAAAGCGCCAGTAGAACCTGTAGCGCCTGCGCCTGTCGTTGCCCCGCCCCCTACTGAGCCAGCACCACAGGTTTTGACGCCAGTTGAGCTAATCGTCGGGGTAGACGATAGTGGCAGTCTCTATACTTGTAGCGCAACGGTTGGCGATGAGGCGCTACAAAGCACGTTGCAACAAGCGCTTAATACAAGTTTTGGTGAGCAGGCCGGTATCTGTGAGCTGACGATACAAGCGGGCGTGGCTAAGAGTATGGCTAATATGCCAACAGAGGTATTGCCGAATATCTTGACCATGCTGAGATCAACGCCATTTGCTCGGCTACATCTGCAAAATGAGCGGGTGAGCTTGGAAGCACCAGACAGTATGCTATTACAGCGTTTGGTCACTGATATGCGTACGTTAGCGCCAGCGCTGATGATTGATAGCGCGGCACCACTGCCATTACCTAACAATGGCAGTGGCGTAGAGGATATGGCGGCTATGAATGGTCAGAACCCTCAGTTTGACTCCAGTGGCAGCGCTACAAACAATGTTAATAGCGACGCCTATAACAACAATGCAAGCAATAATGGTGCTGGAGAGTATCAAGCAAGCGATGACGATACGGACGATAGTATGATGCCTGCGCCAGCACGCAACAATCCGGTGCGCAGTAATAATGGCAGTCTCACTAATGTACCTAGTAATTTAAATAGTAACTCAAATAGCAATTCCTCTACAAACAATAGGCCGTCAGGCCCCATCTCTTTGTCTGAAGTAGAGGATATGGCGAGTAATGTTATCGTCGCTGAACCTGCACAAGTAAGAAATAAGTAGGTCAGTCGCTGAGCTTTAGTATGAGTCATACCGTAATCACAACTTTTTTTTTAAATAAATAATATGGAAGATAAAATCAAATCGTTTTATTGCTATTGAAAATGACTGTTTAATAAATAATACACATACGACCTTATTTACTATTGTTGTGTTAGCGATTTGTACTTCAGCGGCTTTCTAGTTACGTGTAACAACTGAAACATTACTTAATGTAGCATTTGCACAACAGCGTATTGATTGTGAAAAATACCTTAATACTTTTATAATAACGAAAGTTGAATGTAATCATCATCAATTGCGCTTGTTGCTTTTTTATAGTGCTTAAATAGTGAATTAATAGTGACGAACCTTTTTTACAGCTATTTATTTTATAGTGACTTGCATGATGATTTTGCTTTTTAGATGTTTTAACGAATAGGTAAATAGTTGCTACCATCATAATTATCGACTTTGCTTTTAGTGAATTAAAAAATAAAAAAGTAAATTCTAATAATTCTGAGAAAAAACCTTATTCCTATTCAAAAGACAAATTATATTAATAAGAATTAATGGAGGACTTATACTATGGATATTATCAGTCATTTAACGCGAACAGTCAGCCCCGCAGTATTGGGAGATGACCGTAGCCCTGCTAAACAAAATCTACTTGAGCAGTTTTATGCTATTTTTGCGGCGCGTTTGGCAGACAAAGATACGCATGAGCGTTTTGCTAACGAAAATATCGCCCGTGACGATCAAGGATTTTATGATCGGGTATGGACGGATAGCGCTCACCGTGACCAGATAGCTCGCGAGCTGGCTGGCAAACACAATGTCGATGTCACTGCATCTCGTGGTTTGATTGCGATGGCAGCACCGCTTGCTTACCATGAAATAAAAAGCTTGGCAGGAACCACACCGGTGCCACAGTTTTTGAACGACAACCTTGCTAGCTATCAGCATCATATCCCTGCATGGGCAAGTGCGGTTCTGCCTGCCGGTATGATTGCCGCTGCTCCTGCAGGTGCGCGAATGTCTGATACGGTCAGTACCGCACCGCTACAACGTGAAGAAGAGAAAGAAGGCAGCTTTATGAAAGCGCTGCTGCCTATTATTGGTCTGATTATTTTAGGTGCTTTGGCGTGGGCTTTGCTGAGAGGCTGCCAAGACAACCCTGAGCCTGTCGCTACGCCTGCTGTCACCCAAGAGCAAGCGGCGGAAGGCGATGGTGCAGCGGTTGCTGCTGCTGTTGAGCCTGCCTCATTGAGCATTGCTACTGGTGAAAATAGTGAATTGTACGCTTGCCGCATGAATGTGGGTAATGAGACGCTACAGACCAATGTCATGAATGCGCTTACCAGTGCGTTTGGGGATGAAGCCAATAAGTGCCGCGCCGATGTTGATGATAATTTTGCAATAGACATGCCAGCTGCTGCGCAACTTGCCACTATCTTACCTATTGTCAAAAATGTACCAAACGCCAGTATGATTATTAAAGGTGATAACATTACTGTCAATGCACCAGATGCAGCAGCGTTGGATAAACTGGTCGCTGATTTACAAGCGGCTGCACCAGCGATGACGGTGCAAGCTGAGGGGCCACTAGATTTGCAGGGTGAAATTGATAATAGTTTAGCGGCAGCCGATGTTGCTATGTCAAACCTTGGAGACAATCCAGATCCACGTGATGTTGCCCGTGCTTTAAGTCTACAAGTAATTAACTTTGAAGTAGATAAAGCTTTTATTCCTGATGTTAATAAAGCGTTTCTTGACCGCGCTGCCAAGATTATGACAGACGTCCCAGATATGAATCTGATGATTATTGGTTATACCGATAGCCAAGCATCGGATGCTTATAATCTGAAGCTGTCTCGCGACCGTGCCGAATCTGTAAAAGAATACTTAGTCTCTCAAGGTATCGATGCGAGCAAGCTGAGCACCAAAGGCATGGGTGAAACAGATCCTATCGCTGATAACTCAACGGAACAAGGTCGCTTCCGCAACCGCCGTATTGAGTTTTTGGTCAATGATGAGACTGTCAGTGCAAATGATGGTATGACGATCACTAACAATGCCCTTGATCCGGACTTAAACCCATTAGACAGCAACAATGATGATCTCTTGCCAGATGGTGATGATGCAAGTCGTAGGACGGTAGTAGATCCACAAGTTAATACTCAGTAGTCTTTAGACAGTTATTGATAGTAAGAAAACTATTGATATTTAAAAGTCATTAATACCAAAAAACCGCATCTAAAAAAAGATGCGGTTTTTTATTTGCTATAGATTTGGCATATATAGTCAGTGAAAAGTAATATCGAACCATCACGCACTGCTGATATCCATTTTTGTTGCTTGCTGTGCCTGCGCAGACAGAGGCGACAAAAAATTGATATCAGCAATACCGTCGCGATTTTAGGATATTTTGACTATATTTATGGATTTACTAAAAAAATGACAGGCTATTATTTATAGACAGTAGGATCTTTTGATGCCGCATGATCTGTAGATGGCTGCTCTGCCGAGGTATTAAAAAAGGTCTGAGTGACGTTCTGCTTTGCTTGCTGCCAATAGTCAAATTGCTGACAAGTCGCCTCAAGATTACCTTGCCAAACGGGTATCTGCCCGCACATGGTTTTGATACGTTTTTGATTGGGGTAGGGCAAGTTTTGCGCCGCTTCGGCCGCTTCATGAGCCGCAACTCTATCATTGCATACCAAAGCAATGTCGCAACCAGCTTCAATCGCTGCTTTGACGCGCGCGCTAACATCCCCAGCTGCTTGCGCGCCTGCCATAGATAAATCATCAGAGAATAGAACGCCATCAAATTTTAGCTCATCACGGATGATGTCTTGCAGCCAAATTTTAGAGAATCCCGCTGGCTTGTTATCTACCTGTGAAAAAATCACGTGCGCTGGCATCAACGCATCAAGCCAAGGCAGCGTTTGGGCGAACGGCTGCATGTCACTGTGCATAATCTCATCCAAACTGCGGCTGTCGATCGCTTCTGATACATGAGAATCAGGAGCGATGGCGCCGTGACCGGGGAAATGCTTACCAGTGGTTGCCATGCCAGCCGCTTTCATACCGCGCATAAACTGGGTCGCCAAAGCCGTAATGGCTTGCGGCTGCTGATGAAAGCTACGGTCACCAATCACTTGGCTAATACCGTCTGTGTCGAGTACCGGTGCGAAGCTCAGATCTATGCCCACGGCCAGCACTTCTGCTGCCATTAGATAGCCACAGTCATAAGCGCAGCTAAGCGCACGGCTAGGATCTTGATTAAATAACTCACCCAGTCGCCCCATCGCGGGCAATGGGGTAAAACCTTCACGTAATCTTGCGACGCGCCCACCTTCTTGATCAACACCGATCAAGATATCGGCGTTGTGATAGCGTATATCGTCACACATTGCGCGCACTTGCGCGGCATCCTTGACATTTCGGCCAAACAAGATGATCCCACCAACTTGGGCTTGTTTGATTAAACTCACATCTTCAGCAGTCAGTGCGGTACTATCAATATCAATCATTAAGACGCCATACATCGCGTGATCCTTATTATGTTATATCAGTCATCTACTCTAAAACCATTATTGTATCAATCAGCGTACAGTACGGTCTGCCTAACTGCACGCAATTTCCTTTGTAACAAAGGCAAATAGAATCGACTATTCAGTGTTATATTATGAGCTCAGCGCACCATCAATCAGGGTAAATAAGCGCAATAATCACTCACTATTATCGATATATTATGACAGCTATTGTGAGCTGCGCATAATCTACTGGTTAAATTGACCGAAATGAATGACCGATATCTGTCAAGCAGCGAGCAGCAGCCATCGCTAATAAATATGCTAGAAAGTTTGGTATGTACCGAGGTAAAGTGTAATATTGCTTATACAGATTGAGACAGTTGCACATTTATGCTCATGCTAGTATTGATTGATTTTTTGCAAGACGTTGGCAGTATTTTGTTCAACGATCAATATGATAAAGCAGTCATTTTATTAAGTAGCAATATCATTAGGTAATACCAATGCTGAAGTAGGTAATGCCAATGCTGAAGTCTTATAAAGTATCTTGCTTAGAAATCGTCAAATTCATAACAAGGTTAATGCAATATAAAGTGAATGCCATAAAGATGGTTTGTGAAAAGCAGCGCTGTAAGAGAATAACTAAATTTGATGCATAGGGAATGACCAAGCAAATTCTTTCGATGAAAATTAATAATACTTTTAACTTAAAATAACTAGGTAGATATGATGAAAAAACAACCAGCACAGTGGTTACTCAGTGCAGCGTCAGTGGGCATCGCCGGTCTTATTCTTACTCAGAGCTACGGTACCGCAGTGGCAGATACCAACACCGAAGGTTTCGTCCAGACACCTGAACAAAAAGTCACTACTCGTCAGGTCGCCGCCTTGCTGGATCGCAGCCACTATCTCAATCAGTCTCTCGATAGCAAAACAGGCAGCGAAATTCTGTCTATGTATATTGATAGCCTTGATCCAAACCATACTTTGTTTTTGCAATCTGATGTTGATGAGCTAAAGAAAAAATATGCCGCCGAGTTCGGTGATCGCCTCAAACGTGGTGATTTGTCTGCAGGGGTAGAGGTATTCGAGCGCTATCGTAAACGCTCAAACGAATATTTTGCCATGGCAAGCAAAATGCTAAAGACGGAGCTGGATTTGACCAGCGATGAGACCATCGTCCTTGACCGCGAAAAGCTTAGCCATTTTAAGACCAAAAAAGAACAGCGTGATTATTGGGCGCGTCAGCTGAAGTTTCAGCTGATGAGTATCACTTTGGGTCAAGAAGATGAAAAAGCCAAAGAGCAAGTTTTCTTAAATAATCCAGACATCACTCGTGGTCAGGATTTGATCCGTAATGATGAGCGCACGCCCAGTGAGATTTTGCTCAATCGTTTGTCACGTCAACAAGAGCAGTTTAAGCGTCTCAAAGATGACGAAATCATGGAGACTATCTTAAACACAGCGATGCTGACTTATGATCCGCACAGCAATTATTATGCACCTATTCAAGCGACAGAGTTGCAGATTCAATCCAGTCTACAGTTAGAAGGCATTGGTGTTTCTATCCGGCCAGATCGTAAAAACCCAGACTATACACGCATCGTGACCTTGGTAGATGGTGGGCCAGCGGCAAAAACGGGACAGATTAAGCCCAATGACTTGATTATTGGTATCGCCAAAGACGGCAAAAACATGACCGATGTAGTCGGTTGGTCGACGCGTGAAATCGTCAGTCTCATTCGTGGTAAGCGCGGTACTTCAGTCACGCTCAAGCTACGTCAGGCCAGCGCACCAGAAGCCAGCGCCCGTACCGTCACTGTGGTGCGCGATATTATTCAGCAAGAAGAATCAGGCGTTACCCAGCGCGTCGTAGAAGTACAGCGTCCGAATATCGATAAAACACCCAAGCGTATTGGTGTCCTTGAGATACCAAGCTTTTATTTGAACTATCAGGCGCGCCGTAACGGTGAAGATTATCGTAGTGTCAGTATCGATACCGAAAAAGCGCTCAAAGAATTAAATAAAGAAAACATCGATGGCCTCGTGGTTGATTTACGCAACAACCCTGGTGGCTCGTTAGATGAAGTGGCCAAAATGCTCGGCTTCTTTATTAAGAGTGGTCCACTGGTCCAAATCCGTGACAATCGCGGCAACATCCAAGTATACCGTGACGACGATGGTGGCGAACAACTCTATGACGGCAAGATGGTGGTCATTACTAACTTAGCGTCTGCCTCTGCAAGTGAGATTTTTGCTGCCGCCATTCAAGATTATGGCCGTGGTTTGGTGGTTGGCAGTACCACAACTGGCAAAGGCTCTGCCCAGATTCAGCTGGACAATTTAGCCTTGGGTTCAGCGACCTTAACCCAACGTAAATTCTATCGTATCACCGGCGGCAGTACGCAGAATAAAGGCGTAGTCCCCGATGTCGAATTGGTTAATATCTATGACGATGCTACCTTTGGCGAGCGGGCACAGAAAAAAGCGCTGCCTTGGGATACCATCAAAACCGCGCCTTATAAGCCTGAAGGTAAATTCACTAGCGATACGTTAGCGACGCTGAACCAGCAGTCTACAATTCGTCAGCAAAAGGATCCACAGTTTATTTACTTATCTGCGTTGAATGACATTCGCGATATGGATGATGAGAAAAAGCCTGTCAATCTCGATATCAATAGCCGCCGTGCCAAAATGCAGCTGATCGAAAAGCGTTCATTAGAAGCGGAGAATAAGCGCCTTATCGCTACAGGTGAGCGTCCGTATGCCAACTGGAACACTTATCAGGCGGCGATGGATGCGAAGTTTGAAGAGCGTAGTCAAATGAAAGCCAATGAGCGTCCAGAGCTACCTGAAGACGAAGCTTTTATCAATGAAGCGGCTTATATTATGCTCAGCGCTGATTGAAAAGCAACGGTTAGCCCTGAAGAGAGTCTATAGCAGCCGTATATGAGCGAACCATAAAAGCGGTCATATAAACAACCATGTAAGCATATGCTTACATGGATTGACGCTTCGACCTCTTACTAACCTTGGGTCAATCTGCGATTATAACTGTACGGCACGATTGAACGAAACAGTTCATTGATACTAGGGATTGGTATCTTAAAGATCGCATCAGGGATAGATGGTTTGCTAATTAGGGATAATAAGGCTGGATGCCTGCTAGTTATAGGATGCCTCGGGATTAGGTATCATGTAGCGTTAACATGGATGGTTGGTGATAAAAGCCGCATAGCGCTCGTCGTTATGCGGCTTTGTTACGTTTGGGATAAAGTATTTTTATAGATAAGCCGTAAAACATAAAAAAAGGCCAGTAGACGTATCTACTGACCTTTTACGATAAACGACAAGCTTCATCGTACTCGCTTATCGTTTAAATGTTTTCTAATACTCAAATAGAGATTAGTGCTCAACGCCGCCTGCGCCATGGACATGGCCGTGGTTTAGTTCGTCTTCAGTCGCTGCACGTACTTCTTGAATTTCAACATCAAAAGTCAAACGCTTACCAGCTAGTGGATGGTTGGCATCAACGACCACTTCGTCATCATTTACTTCAGTAACCGTCACCAACATTACTTGGCCACCGGCTTCTGACTGGAATTGCATACCAGGCTGGATGTCATCAACGCCTTGGAAGTTATCGCGTGGCACATGCTGTACCGCTTGTTCTTGGTATTCGCCGTAGCCATCAGCAGGCTCAACGACAGCGTTTACTGTTTCGCCAGCAGATTTGCCTTCTAGTTGTTTTTCTAGGCCTGGGATGATGTTGCTGTGACCATGTAGATAAGCAAGTGGCTGACCTTCTGGTGATTGGTCAAGCACGTTGCCTTCGTCGTCTTTTAGTGTGTAATTGAATTTGACGGCAGTGTCTTTTGCGATAGTAGTCATAAATTATCCTAAATATATCTGTGTAAAAAATTAAATACGGTTGCAATAAACCTAAAAAAGCCAATCGGCAAGCCAGATAGCCACGTCATTAGTCAATTATCATCAGTTTATTAAAGTAACTTTAGCAGTTAGCATCTTTAATTGCGATGGCTCACATAACTTTCAAGGGAAAAGTGATAAAAAATGCAAATTAATATCATAATTTATGAAAATAAACGTTGTTTTCTATCATTTACAGAGTAGCGTGCTTGTTTTTTCTGGTTTGCCCGTTGCGTTTTCGGTTAAGGACTTCTACCATAACGATAAAAATAAAGATGAGAAAGACGATGAATTCATTTACCAATAAAGCTGATATCAATAGTTCTAACACCGACACTCCCAATAATAAGTCAATAAGTACGACTTCAATCAGTGAGAATGCTGAAATCGTAGCCGATAGCAGTTATCGATTCGATTTTGAGCGTTTTTATGAGCACTTAGTAGATGTGTCGCTTACCTTTACAGCAAACGTAGACTCACCAAAGCTGTGGTTGCCAGCATGGATACCAGGGAGCTATCTGATGCGCGAGTTTGCTCGCAACATTACCGCGGTATATTACCAAATCACTGATGATAGTAATGAAAACGTTGAGATAGAGCGCGCGATAAAGACAGACAAAAATACATGGCAATTGCCAAAAATTAAAGCAGGGCAGACCGTAGACGTCTATTATGAAGTCTATTGTTATGACTTATCTGTTCGCACCGCTTATGTCGATCAGCAGCGCTTATACGGAAACTTTACCTCTTTAGCGCTAGCGGTAGATGGTCAAGAACAAACGCCCATACAAGTGAGATTAATGGTGCCAGCCGCATTTTTTGCGGATAAACAAGAAAGCCGTGTGCTCTTAGCTTGTGGTCTTGAATCTACCCATTTACGACTTGATGGGCAGCAGTGCTTTGCACTACAGGCAAACAGCTATCACGAGCTGATTGATTATCCTTTTGAAATCGCTGAACAGGACAAATTTGACTTTATTGTCCAAGATAATGCGCATCAGACCCTACCTCACCGTTTTTATCTGTCGGGTAAGCATAGTGCCAATATGGGTAGGATACAGCAAGACGTCACCCACATTTGTCAGACGTATCTCGATTGGCTGGGTGATGCACCATTCAATGACTATACGTTTATGACGTTTGCCAGTGGGCAAGACTACGGAGGTCTTGAGCACATCAATTCGACCAGCCTGATTACCCCGCGTCGCGACTTACCAAGTATTGACGAACCAAAAGTACCTAGCAGCGATTATCAGCGATTTTTAGGCTTATGTAGCCACGAGTACTTTCACGCGTGGTGGGTAAAAACCGTACGCCCAGATGTCATGTTGGATGTCGATTTGCGCCGTGAAGCTTTTACACCGCTGCTTTGGGTATTTGAAGGTTTTACTTCTTATATTGATGATTTTATGTTGCAAGCATCAGGCGTGATTGATAAACCAAGCTATCTTAAATTACTGGCTGAACAAATCAATCGTTACTATCAAACCCCTGGACGCGCCTATCAAAGTGTCGCTGAGTCGAGTTTTGATGCGTGGATTAAGCTGTATCGTAATGATGAAAACACAGGTAATGCTGGGATCAGTTACTACAATAAAGGCGCATTGGTGGCGCTTTGTTTAGATTTAACTTTACTCGAAAAGAGCAACGGTCGTTATCGGTTATTTGATGTGGTCAAGGCTTTTTATAACCAAGCAACGCAGAATGACAACCGACGGATTGGTATCAGCAGTGCCGATATGGGCAAAGTTGTCGGGCAATTTATGGCGCTTACTGACTGGCAAGAGTTTGAGCGCCGCTATGTCAATGGGGTGGAAGAATTACCCATTGAAGCATTATTAACGGCAAACGGCATAAAAATACATGTTAATAGCAAAGAAACTGCCGATAAGCATGTGCCTTGGGGTATGCGCTGTAGTGAGACGCCAGCTGGACTGAAGGTTAATCGCGTGACGCGTGACAGTGTGGCTGCCAACGCTGGTATATCGGCGCATGATGTCATCATCGCTATTGACGGTATCAAGGCAGACACCAAGCAATTAGCGTCGCTTATTAAAGCAGAGCGTGAGGTTGAATGTTACCTGTTTCGTCGCGATGAGTTGATGTGCGTCAGCGTACTACCTAAAGCGGTGCTTAATAGTGCAAAACAGCAGAGCATAGACGACAAAACCTTTCCGCACAAAGTAAGCTTGTACTTAGCAAAGACAGAGTCAGTATCAGACGATAGTAGTGACCATTCAACCGTACAGCCAAGCTGGCAGGTATGGCTTGATGTCATGGCACGTCAACAAGCGTAAATAGAGCAGTTTTAACATACTTAGAACCGTAGCTATGATTCAATATGTCCGAGTAAAAACAAAAACCCCTGCTAAGCATTTATGATTAGCAGGGGTTTGATGTGATAGCTTGTACATTTATCGGTACCGATTGAACCATATTCAATTTAGATAGCAGGTTGCTCAGCAGGCGCTTTAGTGGATGCCTCATTTTTAACAGTAGCGTCATTGCCAACAGTATCGTTACTAACAGCGTTGTTATTAACCTCGGCGGTTTTGTTAGCGGCAATCCAGTTTTGCATGCGTTCAATTTCAGACTGCTGGGCATCGATGATATCTTGAGCCAATTTGCGCATCTCGGCATCAGTACCGTACTTGAGCTGTATTTTTGCCATGTCTACAGCGCCCATGTGATGGGGCAACATACCTCGTGCAAACGCCATATCAGGGACAGGGTCAGCGATACCTAGCATCATGTCATCATGCATTGCATCCATGCTCTTGGCATAAGCTTGCTGCATCGCTTGAGTATTAGGCTTGGGTTTAGCTGCATCGGGATGGCCAGCGAGCCATTTATTCATAATGTCTATTTCAGCTTGCTGCGCCGTTATGATTTCTTGCGCCAGCTCTCGCATGGCGGCGTCAGTACCATACTTTAGCTCGATTTTTGCCATGTCTAGGGCGCCGCGATGATGTCCCAGCATACCTTTCGCAAAGGCAGTATCAGCATCGTTATAGACCATGCCGATCATCATCTCATCATGCATTCTCGTCATTGACTTGGTGTAGTCTTGGAGGATATCCGTCATTTGCATCTCATCCGCCATTGCATCGCCACCTGTCATATCGTGACCTGCGTGAGCATCCATGTCCATGCCTTCATGATTCGCAGGCATCTCAGTCGATGGTGTCGCCACTTTTTCTGTAGGCATCCCTTCATCGTTCTCGGTTGCTGGCTGACAAGCGCTCAGTATAAGTGCCGCAGCAATGCTGGTGGCGAACAAGGCGAAACGACGCGAAGGAATCATGACATATCCTTAAAAGAGATAAGAGGAACAATAAATAGAGGCAAAGTCAAAGTACGCCACTAATATGGCACTAAGGCAGTGAAGTGCTGAATCTTAGCAGATAAACCTTACCAGTTCGAGACGCTATGTTTAACAGGTCGTAATATATTTGCTCGATTTCATGACTGAGCTCTCTCAAGCAGATACGTGTGTCGATTTATCCATTATCTTATTTATATTATCTGTTGTTGCTATCTATACTCGAACACGTGATAGTTGGTAGATATTATTCATAAAAGTGATAATTAATGTTAGGGTCTGTTGAACATTCAAATATTAGGACTGCTGATCGCTAAAATCGCATCAAACCTTTTATCAAATCAGGCGTAAACCGACGATAATGTCGAGACCTTAGCTAGGTTTACAACAATGTTTGGGGTGATTTTAGTATCAGCCTTTCAGGGCAGGGCTATTTTTTACCAATACATGGCGAAATTGTCTAACCTAGAACGACTAGTCGTCAAAAATTTCACTGCGTATTGTCTAAAAAATAGACGCTGCCAGTACCACATTTGAATGTTCAACAGACCCTCATAATACCGACATCAACATGATGTTAGGTTCGATTAATTATGAACACCCAATTCTCGCAGTTTTGCACTGTCTAAATGGATACGCACAAACTCACCAACTGCCAGTTCTCCCAATTCAAAGCCTGCCACTGACCAACGAATAAGACGCAGACAAGGCAAGCCAACATGCGCCGTCATGCGTCTGACTTGACGATTCTTACCCTCATAAATCGTCAGCATCAACCATGATGTGGGTATGCTTTTACGCTCACGAATAGGCGGGTCACGTTGCCAAAGTGGCATCGGTAAATCCTCTTCACTAAGCTGTTTGATGTCGGCAGGCAGAGTTTTACCATCTTTGAGAATCAAGCCTTGTCGAAGCTTATCACGTTGCTCGGCATTAGGAGTACCTTCAACTTGTACTAAATAAGTCTTACCTTGTTTACGTCCAGCATTGGCTTTTGGTGGATGAGTAATGGCTTTATTAACCCTGCCATCACTCGTCAAAATCAATAACCCTTCAGATGTCGCATCTAATCTGCCAGCAACGCGCAAAGACTTATCCGTGAAATATTCCGATAGGGTGGTGTGGTCGTTGTTGCTGTCATCACGGAACTGACTTTGCACACCGTAAGGCTTATTAAACAGAATGAGACTGGTGGTCGACATAAAATAGCATTTCCTAAATAAAGATATTGATAAAGCATGAAAGGTAAGAATTAGACCGATTATGAAGCGGCTGATAACTTAATTAACGCTATTGTAATCAAAAAAGAACACACAACAAATAATGTATTAACTTATCAGCCATAGCCTATGAAGGTGCGCTTTTATGTCTACAGTAAAACCATGTTATAATAGTGGTATTTATAATATTGATACTTGCACATGAGTTATGCGCTAGAAAAATTGTTACGCAGCCCTTTATCTTAGTACAATGATTAGGATAGCACATCAGATTTGTACAGTTACCTAGGCTTGTAAATTATCAATAATTATTAAGTTTATATAAAGTATTTTTGTTATTTTACTTATTTTCATAATTTTTTTGCTGATGTTATTGTTAACTGGCTTTTCTTTTCATTGCTGCCTATGGCTATTATTAAAATTTTTTTCAATTTTTTATGTTAAAGCATTGAGTGCCATAATGTGAGTTCAGAATGGATTTGCAAAATGCCCACATTTAAGAGCCGTAAATATAAGATCGTAAGTACTTGATTTTTTCTCGCTTAGCTAAAGACGTGAATTACGTATAACTATAACCACGCATAGCCATAATAAAGTAGCGCAAGCATAATGGAGCGCCTAGAGTACCAATGAAACTTGCGACATCCAACATACAACCAAGGAGTTTTATCCATGTCATATGATAAGGTTATCGTACCTAGAGACGGCGAAAAAGTAACCGTCAACGCTGATTTATCGTTGAATGTCCCCAATCATCCCATCATTCCCTTCATTGAAGGCGATGGAATTGGGGTAGATATCACTCCGGTCATGGTCAAGGTGGTTGATGCTGCAGTTGATAAAGCTTACCACGGCAAAAAGTCCATCATTTGGATGGAAGCGTATTTGGGCGAAAAAGCGGCCAAAATCTATGATGGTGACTACCTGCCAAGCGAAACGCTAGAGATCTTAAAAGATTACGTGATCAGTATCAAAGGGCCATTAACCACGCCAGTAGGCGGCGGCTTCCGCTCATTAAACGTCGCTGTGCGTCAAGAGCTTGACCTCTATGTATGCCAACGTCCCGTTCGCTGGTTTGAAGGCGTGCCAAGCCCCGTGCAGCATCCTGAGCTGACGGATATGGTGATATTCCGCGAAAACTCAGAAGATATCTATGCCGGTATCGAATGGAAGGCGGGCAGTGATGACGCGAAGAAAATCATCAAGTTCTTAAAAGAAGAGATGGGCGTGACGAAGATTCGTTTCGACGATGACTGCGGCATTGGCATCAAACCTGTATCCAAAGAAGGCTCGCAGCGTCTAGTGCGTAAAGCCATTCAACACGCTATCGATAACGATTTGCCGAGTGTGACTTTAGTGCACAAAGGCAATATCATGAAGTTCACCGAAGGCGCGTTTAAAGACTGGGGCTATGAATTAGCCGCAGAGCGCTTCGATGCAGAGTTGTTAGATGGTGGCCCTTGGATGACGATGAAAAACCCAAAAACGGGTAATGACATCATTATCAAAGACGTCATTGCTGATGCCTTTTTGCAGCAAATTCTGATGCGTCCTGCCGATTATTCTGTCGTCGCCACGCTTAACCTAAACGGTGATTACATCTCTGATGCCCTAGCGGCTGAAGTGGGCGGTATCGGTATTGCACCGGGTGCCAACAAAGGCGGCGCAATCGCTGTCTATGAAGCGACTCATGGTACTGCGCCTAAATATGCTGGTCAGAACAAAGTAAACCCCGGCTCGTTGATTCTATCGGCTGAGATGATGTTACGTGACATGGGCTGGACAGAAGCCGCTGACCTCATTATCAATGGTATTCAAGGCGCTATCGCTAATAAAACGGTCACTTATGACTTTGAGCGTTTGATGCCTGATGCTATTTTGCTCAGCACTTCTGAGTTTGGTAAAGCAATCATTAAGCACATGGATGCCTAGTCATCGCTTTATGATGAGCTAAAAGCAATTTAATATAAGCTGTTGAAAAAGCCATTTACAATCATGTAGGTGATTTTTTTATGCTGATGTTATAACTATGGTCAAGGAATTTTAGAATCGCTACGATACTGCTGATATCAATTTTTTGTCGCCTCTGTCTGCACAGACCCTATATAAGCACTATTACCTTTTTATCTACAGACAATAAAAAACACCCCACAACTCTATCGAGCTGCGGGGTGTTTTATTGTTTTTAACTGACGCTAGCTGCAAAAGTATAAAGAAGTAACGTTACTTAAGGCTAGCCAGTTAAATCTATTACAACGATGCCAACGCTTCATTGAATAAGGTGCTTGGACGCATGACTTTTTCAGCCAATGCTTCATCTGCGAAGTAGTAGCCTTTGATGTCTACCGCTTTGCCTTGAGCATCATTAAACTGTTTAATAATGGCGTCTTCATTGCTCTCAAGCTTTTGCGCTAGCGGGGCGAATTGCGCTTTAAGATCTGCATCTTGGTCTTGTGTGGCCAGCTCCTGAGCCCAGTACATCGCCAGATAGAAATGGCTACCACGGTTATCTAACTCACCGGTTTTACGTGACGGTGATTTGTCATTTAGCAGCAACGTTTCAGTGGCTCTATCGAGCGTATCTGCTAAGATTTGCGCTTTAGCATTGTCATCGTTTTTGGCCAAATGCTCCAATGACTCCGTCAAGGCTAAAAATTCACCCAATGAATCCCAACGTAGATGGTTTTCTTCTACCAGCTGCTCAACGTGCTTGGGTGCAGAACCACCAGCGCCAGTTTCGAACAAACCGCCGCCTTTCATTAATGGTACGACTGATAGCATCTTAGCACTGGTTCCTAACTCGAGAATTGGGAATAAGTCAGTGAGATAATCTCGTAGAATATTACCTGTGGCAGAGATAGTATCCAGACCGCGAGCGACGCGCTCTAAGGTATAACGCATGGCGCGCACCTGTGACATGATTTCAATGTGCAGACCGTCAGTATCATGGTCTTTCAAATACATGTTAACTTTTTTGATTAGCTCGTTCTCGTGCGGACGGTACGGGTCTAACCAAAAGATGACGGGAGTATCTGACTCACGCGCACGGCGAACGGCAAGTTTCACCCAATCTTGGATAGGCTCATCTTTGACTTGACACATGCGCCAGATATCGCCTTTTTCTACATCTTTTTCAAGCAATACTTCATCGGTATCAATATCTACAATACGGGCGATACCGGTAGCGCTAGACTCAAAGGTTTTGTCATGTGAGCCATATTCTTCTGCTTTTTGTGCCATGAGGCCTACGTTAGGAACCGTACCCATGGTGGTTGGATCAAAGTTGCCATGCCATTTGCAGAAGTTGATCATTTCTTGATAAATACGGGCAAAGGTAGACTCTGGCATGACGGCTTTGCAATCATATAGTTTGCCATCAGCGCCCCACATTTTACCACCATTACGAATCATCGCAGGCATTGACGCATCGACAATAATGTCACTTGGCGAATGGAAGTTGGTGATACCTTTTGAAGAGTCAACCATCGCTAGACGTGGGCGATGCTCTTGGCAGGCATGCAAGTCTTGCTCGATCTCTTCACGTTTAGAGGATGGCAGAGTAGAGATTTTGTCGTATAGATCAGCCATACCATTGTTGACGTTAATGCCTAATTCATCAAAAAAAGCACCGTGCTTGTCAAATGCATCTTTATAATAAATTCTAACCGCATGTCCAAACACGATAGGGTGCGAAACCTTCATCATAGTGGCTTTTACGTGCAGTGAAAACAAGATACCAGCTTCGCGGCAGTCTTCCATTTCTTGCTCATAAAACTCTAGTAGCGATTTTTTGCTCATGACCATCAGGTCAATGACTTCTTTATCAAGCAACGCAATTTTTGGCTTCAATACTTTCGTTGTACCATCCTCAAGTAACAGCTCCATACGCACGTTACGGGCTTTATCTAAAGTTATCGATTGTTCGCCATCATAAAAATCACCGCTGTGCATGTGTGATACGTGGGTACTTGACCATTGCTTCCACTCGCCCATAGAATGCGGATGCTTGCGCGCAAAGTTCTTAACGGCTTTCGGCGCACGGCGATCTGAGTTGCCTTCGCGCAGTACAGGGTTGACCGAACTGCCTAGACTTTTACCATAGCGATGACGAATTTCTTGTTCTTCGTCGGTTTTTGGATCTTCTGGAAAGTCAGGGATAGCAAAGCCTTTGCTTTGTAGTTCTTTGATACAGGCTTTTAGCTGCTGAACAGAAGCACTGATATTTGGCAGTTTGATAATGTTGGTGTCAGGATCTTGCGTCAATCGACCAAGCTCAGCTAGATTATTAGGAACGCGCTGCTCTTCACTTAAATACTCTGGAAATTCAGCCAACACACGCGCGGCAACAGAGATATCAGTGGTTTCCACCTCAACCCCTGCGGTTTGGGTAAAGGCTTTGACAATAGGTAAGAAGGACAAGGTTGCTAGCGCTGGGGCTTCATCAGTTTTTGTATAAATAATTTTTGACATTATAGTAGTGTATCCCTTTAGGCTGTAGTTAATATTAATGCTTAAATCAATGGGTGCTTCTATAGAGACTCTCTGCGATAGTGGGCCATGCTTGGAGCAAATGTAACATGAGTAATCTTTTGGAGAGCCTCAAGGCAACTTAAAAATTTCTGTCGCTAACTGTGGTGAATCAAAACTAAAAATAGTACGTTGAGACAGTATTGTGATTCTCTACACAAAACTGGCTGACTAACAGCAGATTATAGTTGACCCACTATAGATCCAAGGCGATGTCAATCTCGCATAATGAACCAATTGTACTATTTTTATTCATATCTCATGTATACAAATTATATTAAGCTAATAATAGCCTTATTCTACCAGTCATGAGCGTTGATATCATCTTTTCTATACAATTACCGTTCTTTAAACCCTGTTTTTTAAGTCATCAGGTAACAGCAATTAATAGATATATCGTTCACCCTATCATTCATAAAAATAGTGTGCTCATTAGCTGAAAGCGCTCAATTAAAAATAGTACGGCTAGTTTCGTAAAGTCATCTACATTCGTGTGGCTGGCTTTTTTTATGCTATTTTGATATTAAGGCGTGCTACGTAATTTTCAAGAAATATGGCTATTTTTGCAAATTGTGACAGCAAAAGCGCTGATATTTGGTAGGCTAAACCCTTAAGAAAAAACAGTGTGGGTACTATGACTTTACAATATGCGCTACTCAGTGATACCAGTTGGCAGAGCCAAGCACAGTGGCAAGCGCCAGATACTCCTTTTATGTCATTTGATTTTTGGCAAGCGCTTAGTGATACTGGCGCAATTGGTGAGCGAGCAGGCTGGCTACCTATTTATATCTTGGTACATCGGGTAGAGGGTACTCAGAATGATGCTGTAGCAGAATCGGCTAAGTTGACAGAGGCAGCACTGGCAGACATAACGCATCCGGTAGCCGTCATGCCCGTGTTCATAAAAGGTCATCATCAAGGTGAGTTTGTATTTGACCATTCGTGGGCACAAGCTTATGCTCAATACGGTCTCGATTATTACCCACGTCTGGTGACAAGTGTCCCTTACACCCCGATTACCGGACAGCGCTTGTGGTTAGCAGAAGGCGAGAGCTTAACTGCAGACATTATAAAGACGGCGATTGCTGGCGTTGATGATGTCGCCCAGCAAGTAGGCGCGTCGGGCTGGCATGGATTGTTTGTCACAGATGAGCTGTCCTCGCTTGCTATCAACTCTATGCCGACTAAGATTGATATAGAAAAAGCGCTCGCCGCCCAAAAGAATGACTTAGCGAGCAAGCCTATTGGCTCGCCTATCGCTACTCCTACTACGACTATCATTGAAATGCCGATACTTGAGCGTCAAGGTTGTCAGTTTTTATGGCAAAATAAAAACCTTAGCCAAGACAGCCAGCTATTTATGGATTTTGAAGGATTCTTGGCGACATTAAAAGCCAAAAAACGCAAGACTATTCGGGCTGAGCGTCGCAAGGTCGGCGAGCAAGGCATTAGCTGTCAGCGTAAGTGTGGTAACGACATCACGGATGAAGACTGGCAAGCGTTCTATCATTGTTATGTGATGACTTATGCGGTACGTGGGCAAAAGCCATATTTGACCCTTGATTTTTTTATGGCGCTAGCCGACAGCATGCCTGAGCACATCATGTTGGCGCAAGCCATGGATGCCGATGGTGAAATCATCGCAAGTAGCTTATTCTTATACGATAAAGCGGACAGCGATAATGTTGATGATAATGCTACCTTGTACGGCCGCTATTGGGGCGCGCTCGGTGAGTATGATAGCTTGCACTTTGAGCTTTGTTATTATCAAGGGCTTGAGTTTGCTATCGAGCAAGGCTTAAGGTATTTTGATCCGGGCACGCAAGGGGAGCATAAGCTGGTTCGCGGTTTTATTCCAACGACCACTCACTCTATCCACCGTATTTATGATGCGCGCTTTGTGCCAGCGATTAGCGATTTTTGTGCAAAAGATCGCTTGCATATGGCGCAATATCGTCAGCAGGCATTTGAGGCATTACCGTTTAACGCCGATAATATGCCAGACTTTGATATCAATCGTTAATGCTCGTTATTATTACTGCTGCTTTTATTAATCTCACTTTTATTAACATTGCTTTATTCACAGACACTCGCAGCCGTTTACTTTTTAAATTCTCACTATTAGGCCGTTAACTATGCCCAGTAATCTTTTTGCTAGTCCTGCCACTTTTACCCCGCCCTCTGAGCTGGTATCTTGGCTTAATGCCGAAGGCTCTCTGACTGCGATGTTGGAACAAAGAGCAGGGCAGCCATTACGAGTAGAACGCAGTTTTGAGGGCTTTCGAGCGCTAACCTTGCAACAAAAACGACAATTAGGACTGCAAGGTTCAGCGCTGAATCGTCCCTTACTAGCGTGGATACGTGACGTGCAGTTATATGGTAATGATGAGCAACCATGGGTCGAGGCACAGAGTATCTTTCCGTTACCCAGTCTCAAAGGGCGCGCCCGTCGTCTGCAACAGTTAAAAGGCACGCCCATCGGATATGTGTTGTTTAAGCGCAGTCGTACTTTGCCCAATCAGCGCTTTATCCAACACACGGGCGCAGGCTGGCAACGACAAACACGTTATGATTGGTATGGGCGCACGCTACTGATTAGCGAAACGTTTTTAGCTTCATTTTTAAAATGAGCACGCGCTACTATATAAGTTAGGATATTAATAAAAATATTTTTTTAACCGTATGGGTGAGCCGCCAGTAAATACTTTATTTTATTGGCTATTTATCTGCGTGATATCGCCATTTAAACTGCTCAGCTTGCTGTGAGGTTTTTTTGCGCTCGCAGTACAAATTTTCATGTTACACTTAATCTTTAGCGATGATATCGATGCATTTATATGTCGAATTTATTGCCTATAATGGACGAGTTAATAACAAGGCCAATTGCCTTTGCTTGCCTATTTTACCTCCTTTTACTACTCGCTTCTTTTTCATAAACACTACCATTAACGATAGCCACTACCTAGGACATCACTATGTTTAAAGATATTTCTATCAAAGAGTTTGATCCAGCACTTGCTGAAGCCATGGCCGCAGAAAGCGTTCGTCAAGAAAATCACATAGAGCTTATTGCCTCTGAAAACTACTGCTCGCAAGCAGTGATGGAAGCACAAGGCACTGACCTTACCAACAAATACGCTGAAGGTTATCCAGGTAAGCGCTATTACGGTGGTTGTGAGCACGTCGATGTGGTTGAGCAATTGGCTATTGATCGTGCAAAAGAGCTGTTCGGTGCTGAGTACGTCAACGTCCAGCCACACTCGGGTAGCCAAGCAAACTCTGCGGTATTTTTAGCCTTGCTTGAAGCCAATGACACGGTACTAGGCATGAGCCTAGACGCTGGTGGTCACTTGACGCATGGCGCGCACATTAACTTCTCAGGTCTGAACTACAACGCCGTACAGTATGGCTTGGTCGAAGGCACTGGCCTTATCGATTATGACGAAGTTGAGCGTTTGGCAAAAGAACATAAGCCAAAAATGATTATCGCTGGTTTTTCAGCATATTCACAAGTGGTCGATTGGGCGCGTTTCCGTGAAATCGCGGACGAAGTAGGCGCGTATTTACTGGTAGATATGGCACACGTGGCTGGTCTTATTGCTGGTGGCGTGTACCCAAGTCCAGTACCATTTGCGGATGTGGTCACGACTACAACGCACAAAACCCTACGTGGTCCACGCTCAGGTATGATTTTGGCTCGTGATGAGAAGCTTGCTAAAAAGTTAAACTCTGCGGTATTCCCAGGTAACCAAGGCGGTCCGTTGATGCACGTCATCGCGGCAAAAGCGGTTTGCTTTAAAGAAGCGCTAGAAGATAACTTCAAAACCTATCAGCAGCAAGTGGTTAAAAACGCCCAAGCGATGGCAAAAGTCATCCAAGAGCGTGGTTATGAAATCATCTCTGGCGGTACTGAAAACCATCTCATGCTTATCAGCCTAGTCAAGCAAGAAATGACCGGTAAAGAAGCGGACAAATGGCTTGGCGATGCGCATATCACTGTGAATAAAAACGCTGTACCAAACGATCCAAAATCGCCGTTCGTGACGTCTGGTATCCGTATCGGTACGCCAGCGATTACCACTCGTGGCTTCAATGAAGCACAAGCGGGCGAGTTGGCAGGTTGGATTTGTGACGTGCTAGACAGCCGTGGCGATGAAAAAGTGGCTGCTGAAGTGCGCGGTAAAGTAGAAGCCATCTGTAAAGAATTACCAGTTTATGCTAAAAATCAGTAAGTATTAATTATCGAATTTTAAGTTTCAAATGAAAAAACCGCTTAGCTGCATAGCTAGGCGGTTTTTTTGTTAATCAAGATTGAGATATTCGGAGAGTATTCTCAACCTTTCTCTAATGTTTGAAACATCATTGGTACCATGCTGAGAAAGCCTGTCATATTCAAGTAAATCATAGTCAGCATCTTCATATTTTATTTCTGCAAGCTTTCTATTATCTTTGACTGATTTATCAAACTCATAGAGTTCAACTCTTCGAATGTCTTTACCTAATTGAATGGATTTTTTAAACAGTAAGTAATAAACAACCATAATACCTTGAGTTCTCAGCAAGTCATCTTTATCAGAAAAAACAGTGTTCATATTTTCTAAGACACTTGTTACGTTAGCTTGGAAACAAGAAACCTCATCATATCTTTCTTTATAGTTTTTGACCATACTATCTAGATATACTTTTTTAGTATCAATTAATTTATTGTGTTCATGACTTGAAGTTTCAACAAGTAGAAATCTTGCAGAGACTTCCATGTGTTGATACCGTGAATTTCTGAATTTAACCTTTTTAATAAATAATGGATGTTGTGAGATTTCACGAATGGCCGATACCATAGCTCCCCCAAACGCATTTCTTTTTTCAGCAGAATTCAAGGGCACAGCTTCATTAAGTCTAGAAAACATATCTTCAATTAAGTCAATATCATCAGAGCTAACACCTATTATAGGTAGAACGAAAGAATCAAATTTTATTTTTATTTTTGGATGTTTTTGCGCTATATCTTGATAGGTCATTCCAGCTAATTTTAGACTTTCATCATCTTGATACTCAAAGTCATCAGATAATGGAAAACCATTATCCATAAACCACCAAATAGTTTCTAACCGCTGTCTACCATCAATAATAGAGTATTGTTTCCCTGTTTCTTTTTTTTCTTCTCTAGTGAATTTATGAAAATATATTTTAGGTATATCGTAATCATTAAGAATCGAGTCAATCAAAAGCTTTTTCTTCTCGAGAGTCCAAACGCTTCCGTTTCTTTGATACTCTGGTGATATTTCAATCTCATCTTTTTCAGAAAAAACTCTTAAAATTGTAGTGTTTTGCAGAGGGCTTGTTTCAATATAACTCATTTCATCTTATCCTTAAGTAATAGTCCAATACTAGAAAGCTCTGGGAAAAGAGAAAATCTATTAAAGCTTAATAGCTCTAACTCTTTTTTTAATCTCAACTTACTCTCTTTAGGTATCTTATATTTGAAAATTTGTTGGTTAATGTCGCAGTAATCTTCAAGTGGCTTATCTTTTAAATGATGAATAGTGAAAACGCCTTGTTGAGCTTGAATTCTAGCATTATTTCTAGTAGCTATTGTCGCAATAGGATTCATCTGTATACGAGAGTTTCTTAAGCTTTGGATTCCATAGTTTGTAAGATGAACATCATCAAAAGATGGAATATAATACTTATTTTCATCCTCAATATTTGCAAGTTTATTTAACTCGATGGGCTTAAGCATCCAAAGAGTACCATCACTGAGTAAGTGGTCTTCTTCAGATATTGCGAAATATAGAGAAGCTAAAGCACTTTCAGACCAATCTAGCAATCTAGTCTGCACTCCGTAATGCTGCATTAAAAACATCCAATCAAAATCGCTCTTAGGACTCGTATCTATAAGCATTGATGCGGATTGTTTAAACCTAGTTAGTAGTATTTCTTCGCTTATTTTCTTACTGCTACGAAATATTCCAGGTAGTAACTTCCAATCAAAGCAAGCCTCACCTCTAAACCATACATCTTCATCGTAATCACCAATATCTTGGTTTAAGTTTTCAATTAAGCTGCCAATTGATGTAATTTCTTTTTCCATGTTTTTTCCAGATTTCTATAAAACTTTGTTTAGATTCAATGCTCTGTTATCAGTATATCCTATAAGCTTTGAGTGTTAACAAAAATATTACTTCAGTGAAGGTAAAACTAGATCTAAGGAAGCCTGAATAACCAATAAAAAGGCTGGGCTACGATAGCGTAGCCCAGCCTTATTCAGGTTAATTCGACTTTATTGCTTATAAAATTACATAAACGGCAACTTGGTAAATATCTGCAAGATCGTCGCGTTGACGATATCAACGAAGAAAGCACCAACCATCGGCACAATTAAGAACGCTTTAGGCGAGGCCAAGTAGCGATCCGTTACCGCCTGCATATTGGCAATCGCCGTCGGGGTTGCGCCCATACCAAAACCACAATGACCCGCTGACAGCACGGCCGCATCGTAGTCCTTACCCATGACTCTAAAGGTAATAAAGTAAACATAGATAATCATAATCAAGGTTTGCACCAGCAAAATAATCAGCACAGGGCCCGCTAAGTCAGTCAACTGCCAGAGCTTCAATGATAACAGCGCCATCGCCAAGAATAGACTCAAGGACGCATTACCAATGACATCGATAGCACGGTCAAACATATCAAAGTTGAAGACGATAGTTAACGAGTTACGAATAATTACCCCAGCCGCTAGCGCCCATACGAACGTTGGCAGTTGGAACCAAGTGCCTTCTGCGACGATGGTCATTATGTCGGCGAAAGCTAAGGCCGCCGCAAACAGTGCTAATGATTCAATCGTAGATGAGGCGGTAATAAGGCGGATGTTATCAGGTTTTTCAAACATCTCTTCCTGTCTATGATCCCCATCTTCGGTATGTTTGGTGCTGTATAACGACTGTTCGCCAGCCAGTTTTTCGACATCGCTTGGGTTTGGATTAGCCGGAGTCGGTTTTAGACCAAGACGTTGAATCAAGCGACGAGCGACAGGTCCACCAATGAGACCACCGGCCACCAAGCCATAAGTGGCAACAGCGATACCAAGTGTCGTCGCACCGACCACGCCATACTCTTCTTCTAATACCACGCCCCAAGCCCCTGCCGTACCGTGCCCACCAGTGAGCGCGATAGAACCAGTCACCAGTCCAAGCAAAGGATCGAGTCCCAGTGCGCTCGCCATCGCGACGCCAACGACGTCCTGCAAAATGATAAACACCGAGACCACAACCGTGAAAATAAATAATGGCGAACCACCGGCTTTTAGTCGTCCAAAATCGGCACTGAGACCAATAGAGGCAAAAAACATCAGCATAGTCGCTGTTTGCAGACCTTGATGAAAGTTGAAACTGTAGCCCCAAATTAAGTTAAGCGCGTAAACAATCATCGCGGCGACCAAGCCACCCACGACAGGCTCTGGAATATTAAAATCCTCTAATACCTTGATTTTTTTAATCAAAAAACGTCCGAGTAATAGCACGAACGTTGCCAAGATCAGCGTGTAATATCCATTTAAAGTAATTTCCATGAGTTGATCCTTTTTACAAATATAAATTAACCTGAATGTAGGACAGAATCAGTGCTGTCTTACATTTAGGTTTTTTCAATAAGGCACTAAAGCATGTCATCGATGACACACCCCAAATTATTTATCTTTACTCGATACCACAATCCATAACTGCGGCTTACCAAAATCTCTATACGCATCTTCGATGATACTTTTAAATATAGTAAAGTCTTCAGTATTTATGTTTTTTACCCTTGTTAAATCAAGCTTTAACTGCGTGACCTCGCTATCGGTTAAGCAGTCCCATGCACTGTCCCAGTTATGCGAAAAGTAGCTAGGAAAATCACAGGCTTTAGCCAAACTGACTAAAAGTGCGCGCTTATCAAGCACCTCATCGAGTGGAATGTCGATAGCGTGTGCAGGAACAAAAGCGATGTCGTTAAGCTCGCTGTTGGCTGAGTCAATATAATAAATGGCGTCACTCATCTTAATTCACCTCCAGTTTGCTAAAGCTATCATAATGGTCCACCGTCAAATAATAAATGGTCGGCGGGTTGCCACCGGTGACAATGCGCCGCGCCCCGCGATGAGAAACGCCAGGGGTAGGGACGGTATATTCGTGATAGTAGCCTTGCGACTGAGCAGGTAGTAGGCCTTCGCGATTATAGAACGTCGTGCCATCTTTATTTGGATAGGGAAACGGCCCGCCTTGCTTTATCAGCGCAATGGTAGTGTCAATCTGTGCATCACCAGTAATGGCTGACGTCTGTGCTTGACCCGCTGCTATAGAGGAAGTCTGTGATATGGGCGTCGACTGAGCATTGTCAGCAAGAAGGGTGGATTTTAGATCGGCAAAGAAATAAACCGCTACCGCTATGATCGCAATCAAACTAAATAAAGTCGAGAGCGGGCTTTTTTTCTTTTGATGACCACGACTCTTTTTAACATTATTATTTTGAGTCGTGTGGCGTTTATGCTGCTGGCGGTCTCGTTCAGTATTATTGGAGGAGCGGGCAGCAGGTGTGATGTCTGAGGTTTCTAAAATACTCAAGTCGTTGGAAGTGACTTCAGTGGCGCGCAATTGGTTTTTGTCATTACGCTGACTATGAAAATAGACACGTTGGCCTTCGCTGATGGGCTGTGACAAGCGCACTGTACTCACATGAAAAAACACGTCTTCGTTTTGATTGTCCACATCGATAAATCCATAGCCTTTATCTTGGTTCCAGTGCTTGATTTTGCCACTTTGCATCAGTATGTCGTCCTCTAAGCTTCCTGTTTTTATAACTCATAAAAAACGCCAGCAATTAAGCTGACGTTTTTTTTGGATTATACGTTAATTTAGACGGTAGATGATAGGGCGGAGCGCAATAAATTAGGTGCGTGTCTCACCATGACCATAAACGATCCATTTTTGTGAGGTCAAACCTTCTAGTCCAACAGGACCACGCGCATGAATTTTGTCGGTTGAGATGCCAATCTCTGCACCCAGACCATATTCAAAACCATCAGCAAAGCGGCTAGAGGCGTTAATCATCACGCTGGCTGAGTCTACTTCGCGGATAAAACGCTGCGACTTGGTGTAATTATCCGTAATGATGACGTCGGTATGATGACTGCCGTGAGTATTGATGTGTTCGATGGCCTCATTAATGCCTGATAATACTTTGATCGCTAAGATAGGCGCAAGGTATTCGGTATCCCAATCCTCAGCAGTTGCGGCAGATAAATGACCAGCAAGCTTAGCGTTGTCATTTAAGATGGCTTGCGACTTATCATCGAGGCGTAGTTGCATGGCATCATCGGCTTGAATAATAGCTTCAGCGATTTTTGGTAATAGCTCACCCGCGACTGATTCATCGACCAAGAGGGTCTCCATGGTATTGCAAGTACCATAGCGATGGGTTTTGGCATTGACGCTGACTTTGATAGCAATCTCAGGATCGGCATCACTGTCAATAAAGGTATGGCAGTTACCATCTAGATGCTTAATCACAGGAACTTTGGCATCGCGGCTAATACGCTCAATCAAACCCTTACCGCCGCGTGGCACGATTACATCGACATATTCTGTCATCGTAATCAGCTCGCCGACAGCAGCGCGATCGGTCGTTTGTAGTACTTGCACACTGTGCTCAGACAGTCCGACTTTTTTTAGACCTTCTAAGATACATTTGGCGATTGCTTGGTTGGATTCGAATGCTTCAGAACCACCGCGCAATATAATCGCATTGCCCGACTTTAGAGCAAGAGAGGCGGCTTCCAATGTGACGTTAGGACGCGACTCATAAATCATACCGACCACGCCGAGTGGTACACGCATTTTGCCCAAATGAATCCCTGATGGCTGGTAAGTCATGTCAGTGACTTCGCCGATAGGATCAGGTAGCGCCGATACGTCTTTTAAACCTTGTAGCATACCGTCGAAGCGCGCATCGTTTAGCTCTAGACGGTCAAGCAAGGCGGCGTCTAAGTTGTTTTTTTGACCATTGTCCATATCGATTTTATTGGCAGACAAAATATCCTGTTTGGCATTCATCAGGACGTCATAAATCGACATCAAAGCAGCATTTTTGTCACCCGTATTGGCCGCAGCTAAAGCACGTGATGCGGCGCGCGCTTGTTTGCCAACAGATTGCATATAGGCGGTAACGTCTGTGGTGTTCGATTGACTCATAAATCTTTTTCCTTATATTTCTAATTTAACGATTCGTAGACTAAGTAATGATAGACACTCAATTTTTATCAAAGAGTTACTTCTATCAAATCATTGCTTTGATCAAATGATCAGTTTTATTAAATCATTATTTCTATTAACTGATTAAAAGTAACAAAAATAACTAAAGTAGCTGCAAAAATACCTAAAAAGGCAGAAAAACTGCCAAATATCATCAATAGTCTACAAAAAATGGTTCTGAGCGCGATTATGGCGCTATGTCATTTAACATAGAGCAGATTAGGTCGATAGTAAAGTTGAATTTGTGAACAGAACCCGCTTTACAAAGCGCTTATAGAGGTTTTTCATAGTGAAATGGTTGTAATTGCTAACCTAAAATAAAACGATATGAGTGTCATTACAAAATGAATTGATAATTACGTGTTTTTAACAGAACTGCGCTGCAATTACTAAGGACGCCAGTGTCGATGGTCAGTATAGTCATTACTAAGTCTACAAATTGTTGACTATCAATTTATCGATTAACGAGCATGGAGAAGGACAATGGCTATCATTAATGACAAGAATGACAAGGGTAAAAAATGGTTGTATGCCACGCTAGCCGCTGCAACCTTAATGCTAGGCGCTTGTGCTGATAAAGAAGCAACAACGGCTGAGGCCAGTACCGCGACTGACGCCCAAGTCGAAGTCGAGCAAGGCGCCACTGGTGTCTCAACGGCTGACAAAGCGACAGAAAATGATATAGCCATTGCTAGTGCCGACGATGAGGCTATGGCAGTGGGCAATAAAGATGATGTGGCTGTTTCGACTGCTGATGACGACGTATTAGACGGCTCTGAACAACAAGAGCACGTCTCAACCTATTAAATGAGTACGTCAAAAATCGTCTTAAGACGTCAGGTTGAAGTATGATGACTCGATGCTCAGATAAAACAACGTCTTGTACGCTAAAGTGATAAAATAAAGCCCAGCGCTTAAATGCAGTCTGGGCTTTTTTGTGCCAGTCATTTATTGGCTGATTTATGAGCCAATGCTGTGCAAAGTTTGCGTTTTCTCTGCATTATAGGAGACAATACCTCTCTTATGGCACATCAGTCATCGCGCTATCATATAAAGCGGTCTATAGAGCATTGATTTATACTATATATAGTGCTGTTTTTTATTCTCGTATTCACTCATATTTATTGGAAGTCTGCTGAACCATGCTTGATATTGCAAAAAATCCGACTCGGCCTATCGCCTTAGATTTACAAGACGTCCATAAAAGCTATGGCTCATTGGCAGTACTAAAAGGGGTGTCGCTCACCGCCTATGATGGTGATGTGATCTCTATTTTAGGCTCGTCTGGCTCTGGTAAATCTACCTTATTGCGCTGTATTAATCTGCTTGAAAAGCCCAATCAGGGTCGTATCATCATTGGTAACGACGAGCTGATGTTAAAGCCCAGTAAATCAGGTGAGCTTCAAGCCGCAGATATCAAGCAATTAGAGAGTTTGCGTGCGCGGGTGGGCTTCGTCTTTCAGAACTTCAACTTGTGGCCACACAAAACGATTTTGCAAAACATCATCGAAGGGCCAACGCAAGTTTTAAAGATTAAAAAAGATCAAGCCATTAGCGATGCTGAAAAACTGCTCGATAAAGTGGGTCTGCTGGATAAAAAAGACGCTTATCCTGCCAATTTATCCGGTGGTCAGCGCCAGCGCGTCGCTATTGCCCGTGCCCTTGCTATGCAGCCACGAGTATTATTGTTTGATGAGCCAACGTCAGCGTTAGATCCAGAGCTGGTGAATGAAGTACTGGCGGTCATGCGTGAATTGGCAGAAGAGGGGCGCACCATGCTAATCGTCACTCATGAGATGCGTTTTGCCCGTGAAGTCTCCAGCCAAGTCGTATTCTTACATCAAGGAATCGTTGAAGAGATGGGTACGCCCGAACAAGTCTTTGACAATCCTACCTCTGAGCGTGTCAAAGACTTTATGGCATCGCATCGTCAACACCTATAACCACTGACGCTTGACCAATAATATTTAGCCAATGACATTTAGAATGATGATGCATTCCGATAAAATGTATCGTCGCTCATGGTGATTAAGCTTTTATTGCACATGGGCTTATGCTGCGCAAACTGCTGATTGGTAAGTACCGTTGACCATTTATTACCCAATAATAACAGTCGGTATGCAAAACGTTTGTTTTTGATATTTTACTCAGGTATTATCAAAAGGTTGACAGGCGGTCGTTAATAACGGTTGCTTGCATTTTCTGCTATCTATATTGCTTGTCTGGCAGGGAAGTCAGAGAACAAAATATCAGAACCCTAAAAAACCCATTAGAACTTAAGGAATGTATGATGTCGAATTCTCGCCTATTATGGTCATCGATGACCGTCACTGCAGCGTTAATGCTGAGTGCTTGTAGTCAACCTGCTGATGAAACGGCTGCTACCAACGCCGATGCGCCAGCAGCAGAAACGGCTGGCAAAACCATTCGTATCGCAACCGAAGGCGCTTACCCTCCTTTTAACTACACCAATGCCGATGGTACGCTGGCCGGTTTTGATATTGACGTTGCCAATGCCCTGTGTGATCAGATGCAAGCCAAATGTGAAATCGTTGCCCAAGATTGGGACGGTATCATTCCGGGTTTGTTGGCACAAAAGTATGATGCTGTGGTCGCTGGTATGTCTATCACCGCTGAACGCCAAGAAAAAGTCGATTTCAGTGAGCCCTATTTTGCCAATACTATGGTATGGCTGACCGATACCAAAGGCAGCTTTGATCCGATGGCAATCAAAAACCTAACCCTTGGCGGTCAACGTTCAACGACGCCAGGCGCGTACCTACAAGACAACTATGAAGGCAAAGACGGCAACACCGTCAAGCTTTATGACAATTATGACAATGCTTATTTGGATCTAAAATCTGGACGTAGCGATGCGGTATTGGCTGAAAAAGTCTCAGCCAAGTCATGGTTAGCAGACAATACTGAAGGCTTCGGCGTCGTTGGTGATGAGATTGATAACGACGATAATATTGCTATTGCTGTCCGTAAAGGCGACCCACTCAGAGACGAATTTAACAAAGCGCTTAGCGAAATCCGTAGTAATGGTGAGCTGGCACGTCTTGAGCAAATTAACTTTGATCAGTAAGCGTTGATGAATAAGCTTTAACGAATAAGCGTCGATCAACGAATAGTGGGTTAATACACGGCTGGTAAATATATTAAGGAATAGCAAACATGACCATTTCAATGACATCATTAATGACCAAAAAAGCCTTTTGGCTTGCGCCGCTCAGCGCTGCCATGCTAATGCTAGCAGGGTGTAATAATAGCTCAGCACCAACAGACAGTGCCGAAGCTGATGCGGCAACTGATACACCGTTGAACATCAAAATCGCCACCGAATCAAGCTATAAGCCTTTTAGCTACACAGATGCCGATGGCAAACTGATCGGCTATGAGATTGAGCTGGTCGATGCACTATGTGCGCAAATGAAAGCAGAGTGTGAAGTCATCTCCCAAGATTGGGATGGTCTGATTCCGGGACTGAATGCACAGAAATTTGATGCGGCCATCGCAGGGATGTCAATCACCCCTGAGCGTAAAGAAGTCGTGGAATTTAGCGACCCTTACTTCCACAGTGGCATCATCTTAATCGGTAAAAAAGGTGATGATATTACAGTAGAGTCACTACAAGGTCAGCCAGTCGCTTCACAGCGCTCAACCGTTGCGTCACAGTACTTGCAGGACGAACATGCCGATGCCGATGTCAAGCTTTATGATACTCAGGACAACGCTTATCTAGATCTCACCTCAGGTCGTGTACGTGCGATGATGTCTGATAAAGTAACGGGTATTGACTGGCTAAAAACGGAAGCGGGCAAAGACTACGAAGTCAAAGGTCAAGAGATCAGCACCAATGATGACGCCATGGGTATTGCCTTCCGTAAAGGTGATCCACTAGTTGCCAAATTTAACGCAGCATTGGCAGAGCTAAAAGCCAATGGCACCTATGATCAAATCACTGGCAGCTATTTTGGTACTAGCACAACGGCTGCTGCACAAAAAACAGCCGCTAATGGTAGTGTTGAGCAAGTGGTTGTCGTTGATGAAGGTAATGTCGATGCCAATGCAGTGATTGCTGAAGAAGAACAAACAGAAACGGCAACCAACTAGGACGAGTTTGGCCTAGGGCATGTCCTAATATGAGACACGCCCTAATAAAAGGCAGGCGTTGTTTTACTAAGCTGTTTTCTACTGTATAAATATCAAGGATGATCATGAGCCACTATCTTATCCCAGCCCTCAATATGACTCGTACCTCAATCAGAACGCTGGTAACGACCAGCCGCTGGTCTATGCCGCTGTTGGGCATGGCTGCTGTCTTTACTTTAGCGGGTTGTAACAACAGTCAAAACAGTGCTGACGACAGCAACTCTGCAGCTAATGAGACCACTGAGACCGCAACTGCGGCGACAGAGGAGGTGCTACGTATCGGTACTGAAGGCGCTTATGCTCCTTTCAACTATACCAATGCAGATGGCACACTCGGCGGCTTCGATGTGGATATGGCCAATGCCCTTTGCGATGATATGCAAGTCACCTGCGAGATTACTGCCCAAGACTGGGATGGTATTATCCCTGGTCTCAAGGCTGGTAAATATGATGCCATCGTCGCGGCGATGTCAGTGACCCCTGAGCGTGAGCAACAAGTTGCCTTTACGGATCCTTACTTTAGTAATACGTTGGTTTTTTTGGCCAAAAAAGACAGCAGCTTTGAGCCAAGCAACAGCGATGATATCAATGCGCACTCGATTGCCGCGCAGCGCTCGACCATCTCTTCGCAGTGGTTAGAGAATACGTATCCAAAAGCCAATATGAAGCTCTATGATACCTTGAGTAATGCCTTTTTAGATTTGGGTTCCGGTCGCGTTGATACAATGATATCTGACAAACTACCGGCGTTAGAGTGGCTTAGCTCACCCACAGGCAGTAATTATGTGCTAAAAGGTGATGAGATTGATATTAATGATAACTTTGCCATAGCGGTGCGTCCTAATGATGAGGCACTACAAGCAAAGATCAATCAGTCATTAGCCAATCTAAAGGCCAATGGTACTTATGACAAAATCAATCAAAAGTACTTTGCCGTGCCAGCCGCTAGTAACAGCATAGTTACGGACGCTACGTTAGAAAATACTGAGCAGCCAGTGGTAGATAGCACCGCGCAATAACCGTTTAATATAAATATTATCGTAAGGTTTGAAACTTTAGTATTAATAACGAGGACATTACTATAATGGTGATGTCCTTTTTTATTGTTTTATAGAATGCCTTACAACCTTTTGTGTAATAATTTGAACGCTTCGATGACATCTTGCTGATTGAATCAATATTGAGGGTCAACTTTGGTCAAATCTTGCTTATTTATTTTCTTTTTGTAGAGATAAGTGGCGATTTAGGGCGCGCTTTTACGTGTCAGTATTAACATAGCGGCGAGCGAATATGATAAAATCGGCGCTCATTTCTACTGTGTCAATTACCGCTTCTATGATGGTATTAATCTGTTGTCGTGCTATTAAACAGATTGTCCGTATCAATTTGATATAAAATACGGTTATAGGCAGCGCTCAGCTATTGATGCTGATTCTTTTAACTCATATTTTGCTAATATTGCTAATATAAAGAGACTGAGTGGATAATTGTGTTTGATTTACAAGGATTTGGCGCGCTTCTATTAAGCGGCGCTACCGTCACCATACAACTTGCCATGACCAGTTTAGTCATCGGCATGTTTTTAGGTCTGCTCGGTGCCACAGCTAAGCTGTCAAATATCTGGCTGCTACGTAAGCTTGCGACTGTTTATACCGCCACGATGCGCGGGATTCCTGAGCTGCTCTTGGTGCTGTTTATCTATTATGGCGGTTCTATACTGCTGATGAGCATTCTCAAAAAGTTCGGCTATAACGACTATGTCGAAATTAGTGCTTTTTGGGGCGGCGTCATGGCGTTGTCGATTGCTTTTGGTGCCTATGCGACTGAAATTTTTCGCATGTCGATTCAAGAGATTCCGATAGGCCAACGTGAGGCGGCGCAAGCGATAGGCATGCGTCCTTTTCAGACCTTTTATCGTATTACCCTACCGCAAGTATGGCAGATTGCGCTGCCCGGATTGGGCAATCTATTTTTGGTGCTGCTTAAGGACACGGCATTGGTATCGGTGGTTGGTCTCAAAGATATCATGTATCAGTCTTCGCGCGCGGCGCAGTCAACACAGCAGCCGTTTACTTTTTATATGGCGGCGGCGATTATCTATCTGGGTTTAACCGTGCTGATTACGGGTTTTATGATGTGGCTTGAATGGCGTGCCAACCCAGCGGCGCGCTATGCTAAAAAGCTGAGTCGTCAATCCGTTCAACGTCAATCGACCATAGGATAGAGGAGAGATACTATGGATTGGAATTGGCAGGTTATTTTTGAGCATATCCCTGACTTACTAGGCGGCGCGGTTTTGACCGTTCAGCTTGTGGTCATCTCAGGTATTATAGGACTGTTCTTTGGTCTGATTTTAGCGCTGTTACGACTGTCTAAAAATTGGGTGGTACAGATACTGCCCTTTTTATATATCTTCTTTTTCCGTGGCACGCCACTACTGGTGCAGATATTTTTGATTTATTATGGTCTTGGTCAGTTCGAAGCGGTACGTGATTCATTCTTATGGGAGCCAGTGCTGAGCCAAGCCTATTGGTGTGCCATCATTGCCTTCACGCTCAATACCAGCGCTTATTTGGCAGAAATCATTCGCGGCGCGATTCAAAACATTCCCGTGGGCGAGCTCGAAGCTGCTGATGCGATTGGGATGTCAAAATGGCAGAAGCTGACTCGTATTACCTTACCGCGTGCTTTTGGCATTGTGATTCCCGCTTACAGTAACGAAGTTATCTTTATGCTAAAGGGCAGCGCTCTGGCGTCAACCATTGCTTTGATGGATATCACGGGCGTTGCTCGTACGATTAGTGCCCGTACTTATACCTTGATGGAATTGTTCTTTGCAGCCGGTATCGTCTATTTGTTGTTATCGTGGGTGATCTTATTTAGCTTTAGACTGTTTGAAAAAAGAATGAACCGTCATGCCAGCTATGTGCCACCAGATGTGATGACCAATACGATTCCTTAATGATTTATTATTAAAGTGATTTATCGCTAAAGTCATATTGGATAATGCTAAATTTGCCAATAAAAATTTCCATAATTTTGCTGTGAGAATCTAGTATGAGCCAATCACCACATATGTCATTAGTCGATGCCATTGCCGCAAATGTCAATGATGATGACGGCGCTGCGAGTGCCAATCAGAGCTTACGCGCACCCATCGGAAAGGTCGTCTGCGTCGGTCGTAACTATGCCGCTCATGCTCACGAATTGGGTAATGAGGTGCCAGCCGCGCCCATGCTATTTATGAAACCCGCCTCTGCGGTGGTCTCTATTCGTCAAGGCGTTATCCGCCCAAATCCAGAAGTATTTGGTGAGACCCATTACGAAGCAGAGCTATGCGTTCAGCTGTCAGCTGACCTGTCGGCTGCGACCATTGGGCAAGCCCAGCAGGCGATTGGTGGCGTGACCTTAGGACTAGATTTGACCTTGCGTGACTTGCAAACTGAGTTAAAAGAAAAAGGTCATCCATGGGAGCGTGCCAAGTGTTTCGACGGTGCTTGTGTACTCGCTGACTGGCTCGATCCACAAGCGTTCGATGACTTTACCGATGTGCACTACCAACTGACCATCAATGACACGCTTAAGCAAGATGGCGAGAGCGCTTTGATGTTGTTTCCGGTTTATGAATTATTGGCCAATATCAGTCATGCGTTTAGCTTACAAGCAGGCGATGTCATCATGACTGGTACGCCAAGCGGCGTTGGGATATTGCATGCAGGTGATAAGCTCATGCTAAAGTTGGGCGCACATGAATGGCAGGCGCAAGTACACTAAACTTGCTAAAATTAGTCTCAAGTATGAAGTATCAAAAATCCCAAGTTAACGCTTGGGGTTTTTGTTTTATCAGTGTCTATAAAAGCTGTCCATCAGCCATTCTTTATCAGAAATATTGTCATCAAACTGTCATCTGGCTTTCAACGTACTGTCATAAATGCTCGGTAGACTTAAGCGTAATTCGTATTGTTGTGGCGGACAAAATACCGCCGCAACGAGCCTTTTTATGCCAATCCAGCCAACAGCAAGGTGACTGATAATGACCGTATTGAATAATAAGCAACTGCTTGCCCATGAAGTCGTTGAAGACTCTAATCCTACTAATAATATTGACTTTCAAACCATTATTAGCCGCCGCTTGAACCGCCGCAGTATCCTAAAAGGTGGCACGGGATTGACGGCTGCTGCTTTTTTTGGTGCGCTGCCGTTGGTCGGTTGTAGTGACGACGATGACAGCAATACTATCAATAATAGCGCAGGCAACAATGCTGCTATTCCTGCACAGGGCGATCTTAAGCGTCCGGAAGCCTTGAAGTTTACCGCAGTAGCGCATTCCACTGCCGAAACGATGAGCGTGGCTGAAGGCTACAAAGCGGAGATGATATTACCACTGGGTACGCCGCTCATGTCTGGTATCGATGATTGGAAAGACAATCGTGAGCAGTCTGCCGAGTCGTTCGAATGGCGCATGGGTGACAACCATGATGGTATGTGGTTCTTTGGCAAAAAAGGCGGCGCATATGATGCCAAAGCGTCAGACAATGGTCTGCTGGTCATGAACCATGAGTACGTGAATAGTAGCGAGCTTAGCCCGTTTGGCTACTATGTGACTCAAGATAATGATGCTGCGCCGATATTCCAGAACCGTCGCCTCGCGAGCGATGTACGCCGAGAGGTTAATTGCCATGGCGTTGCGGTGGTTGAGATGAGTCGACGCGCCAATGGGATAGGCTATGAGATGGTGACTGATTCAAAATACAATCGCCGTATTACCAGTAGTACCACGACGCAATTGGCGGGGCCTGTTGCTGGTTCTGATTTGGTTAAGACCAAATTTGACCCAACCGGTTTTCAGACTCGCGGCATCAATAATAATTGTGGTGCAGGGCTGTCACCTTGGGGCACGTATCTGACCACCGAAGAGAACTTCCTAGGGGTATTCGCGCGTGGACAAGATGCCAGTCAATTGAGTGCTGAGCATAATTATGGTCGCAAGCGCTATGGGGCAACAGAGAACTTTGCTGGCTTTGAATATTTATGGCACACACCTGAGGCCAAAGACGCCAAAATCCCTGACGAATTCTCACGTTGGGACATGACTGCCGTTGGAGCAAGCGCTGCCGATGATTATCGTAATGGCTTTAATACCTTTGGTTATATCACAGAAATTGACCCGTTTGAGCCGCAATCCGTACCACGAAAGCGTACCGCACTAGGGCGTTTCGCGCATGAAAACTGTGCCTACGCGCCTGTTGAGCAAGGCAAGCCCGTGGTCTTTTATATGGGCGATGATGCACGCGGTGAGTATATCTATAAATTCGTCTCCAAAGCCACATGGTCAAATACTGATATCGGTGGCGGCCTAAAAGCTGGCGACAAGTATATGAATGAGGGCACGCTCTACGTCGCGACCTTTAATGAAAATGGTCGAGGCGAATGGAAGGCACTGATTCATGGTCAAAATGGACTGGACGCTTCTAATCGCGACTTGCCTTTTAATGGACAGGATGAGGTTTTAATCTTTGCCCGTGCTGCTGCTGACGCGCTAGGTGCAACCAAGATGGATCGACCTGAATGGGTGTCAGTCAGCCCCATGACTGGCGAGGTGTACGTGACCTTGACCAATAATAAATATCGCGGCGAGCGTGATGACCAGCCCGTTTCAGCATCCAATCCGCGCAGCTATGAAGCAGGTGGCAAAGCGCGTGGCAATGACAATGGGCATATCATCCGCTGGGCAGAAGCGGGCGGCGATCATGCGGCAACGACCTTTGAATGGGATATTTATCTGTTTGCTGCGCCTAGTGGTTTGTCCGCAGAGAATTTATCGCAGTTAAATGCCAGCAATGATTTGTCCTCGCCAGACGGCTTATACTTTGACCCACGTGGTGTGTTGTGGATTCAGACCGATGATGGTGCGTATACCGATACCACGAACTGCATGTTACTGGCGGCGCTACCGGGCAAGGTGAATGATGGTGCGCTGACCACCACTTCGGCTGGGCAACAAACGCCAGTCGGCATGCTTGCTAGTGATAACAATATCAAACGTTTTTTCGTTGGTCCTGAGGGCTGCGAAGTGACAGGTATTACCATGACGCCAGATTTTAAAACGCTGTTTATCAATATTCAGCATCCTGGTAATACTTGGGGCGCCATCGCTGGTGGCAGTACGCCACGTTCAGCCACGGTCATGATTACGCGCGAGGATGGCGATGTTATACTGGCCGAGTCCTTTATATAAGCGATTAACTATATATAACAAATTTATAAAAAATTAATCAGTCAAAAAAATCCCAAGTAATGGCTTGGGATTCTTTTGTTTTTATGAGATCAATGACATCGTCTAAGGCTTATCTCTATAAAATTATTAAGTTATTTGTCAAGAAACATACGCGAAGGTCAAATCCTTCTCTTTTATTTTCTGTATTTAAAGGATAATATAGGCAACTATTCTTTTCGCTGAATGTGCCAACGTAATGAACACTATGAGCAATCCAGACTTGTTTTATCACGACAGTGTTAGCTATGGCAGTGCTAACAGTGACGCCAAAGCTCGGCATGAGCTTGAGGCGCATTTCGGCTCAGACAACAATGAGCCACGCTACAGTGATTTGTATGAGCAGATAGACCAACTCGAAGCCATCGATGTGGACGAGCTGATGAAACTGCTCGCGGATGAAGGCAATGGAATAACAACAACGCCTGTCACTTTTGCTGATTTTTTTGAAGGATTGGCGCAGTTGGCGACGACGGGAGTGGTCGAGATCACTGAGATTGTAGAAGCCATCCACCGCGAAGTTATCTTGCGTCCTTTGGGGCGTTTTAACGAAGGCAATGTTAACAATTGGCAACGTGGTATCACCGGACGCATCTATGGCACGATACGCCATATCATGCTGATGGTGGGCAATAATCTCGCATCGGTGCTGCGTATCTATAAAAATATCATCAGTCAAAAAAGTGCGCGACCACTACCAGATTCGTTAAAAAAGCTGGTCAATGTCCTCAATGGTGTCATGGGCGATCACCTCGTGAATAATGGTAATGCGCTTGCGGTGCCGATGGTGCTATACGACAGAGACGGCAATCTACAACGTGACGCGCTATCAGGGCGTGTCACCATTTTGTGTCATGGTTTGTGTATGAGCCACTTGAGCTGGCAATCGCGAGAAGGTAATGGTATCGATGATGCCATCAAGAACACCCAGCCAGACACTACTGTGCTGTTGCTGGACTATAATACTGGCCGACGCATCTCACGCAGTGGTCGTAAATTCTCGCAATTGCTAAAAGACTTAGTGGATAACAATCCAAACATCAGTCAGATAGATCTGGTCGGGCACAGTATGGGCGGCTTGGTCGCTCGTAGTGCACTGTTTTATGGTCAGCAAGAACGCTTGGATTGGGTCAAACGGGTGGGCAATCTTATCACGTTAGGCTCGCCGCATCATGGGGCTGTCCTTGAGCGCATCGGCAACCACGTCCAAGATATTATCGCCAAGCTACCCTTTGCAGGCTCACTTGCCAAGTTAGGCGATATGCGAAGTGCCGGTATTATTGATCTGCGTCATGGTAGCATTCGGGATGCTGATTGGAAGTCTCTAGAAGGTCGTAGCGTGCTACCACAAGATTTCCGCCATCCTGCACGGCTGCCAAGTGGTATCAAAACATATTTTGTCGCTAGTGCCTTGGTCGAGACTCATTATGATTCAAAGATGACAGATTTACTTGGCGATAGCTTGGTATCGGTCGCATCAGCGCTAGGCGAGGATGATGCCGAGCATGCGTTATTTGTCCCAGATGGTCATAAAGCGGTGTTTTATGGCGTCAATCATATGAACTTAATTCATAGTAGAAGGGTGCGTGAGCAAGTCGTTGAATGGTTGCTTGATAATGGAAAAAGCGATTATGCTGGTAGAACGCGCATATATTCTTATCCTAGGAGTTTAGATATAGCGGTGTAGAAAGGTACTGAGCTGTTATTCGCAGTCATTTATCATTAAAAAAACTCATCCATTATTAGGGCATGTCCTCAATTCAAGCGCTTGTCTCTAAATGGGCTAAATCTTGCCAAGTATCGTCAAATAGCTGATTAATATCCCGATATTATTTGCGCTATTTTCCTCATTTGACGGCAGTTTATCTCATTTTTATGACCATTTTTAAAATGAGGACACGCCCTAATGATTCTGTTAAAAAACAAAAACCCCTCAAGCAGCATACTTGAGGGGTTTACTATAAATACTAATTTATAGTAATAAAAACTAGTCAGCAAATACCGCTGCGACATCGTCTTTATTAAATTTATAAACTTCACCGCAAAAGCCGCAATCCATCTCAAACGTACCGCCTTGCTCTTCGACGATCTCTAAGGCTTCTGCTTCACCGATTTGCTCAATCGCCATTTCACACTTCTCGCGTGAGCAGGTACAACCAAATGCCAAAGCAACAGGATCGGGCGCTACGACGTTTTCTTCGTTATATAAGCGATAAATAATCTCGTTGGCATCCAGCGTGGTCAATTCTTCTGCTTTTACTGTACGAGTTAGCACACTTAAACGTGTCCACAAATCATCATCGATGCCCGCGTCTTCGTTTTGCTCGACTTCATAGGTTTCCTCAGCCGTACGCGGTAGCATCTGTACTAAAATACCACCTGCCTGTAGGCCATCAGACGCCAAGTTAATCAGCGTTGGAATCTGCGCAGATTGCTTTTGATAATGCGCTAAGCAGTCAGCCAAGTTGTCATGACTGCGCTCGACGATACCTTGGTACGGCTCGCCGCCATCAGGCTGGATATTGATAAACAATACGCCTTGTCCCGTCGCGCCCAACTCAGCAAAGGCTTCTTTGGCATGGGTCATATCATTCCAAGCTTGCACTTGTTCATCGGTGTCGCCTTTCCAGCTGGCAAGGGCGCGGATGATACCGTCTTGATCACATTCTGCCATTGCCCAATTGAGCAGGCTATCGCTGTCTGATGATTGCAGTTGAATCGATAGACGACCATTGATTTTAACGGTGCTGATCAGCAAACTTGCCGCTGTCAGCATTTCACCCAATAAGCGTTTTAGCGCTTCAGGATAAGGCTTTTGGGCAATGGTGCTCGCATAGCTGCGTGATAGGCGCACCACGTCACCGCGTACGGGCGAGTCTTCGATAAAAAAGCGTTGGCGGATATCGTTATCAGTAGGGTTGCCAGCAGTTTGGTTGTCCACATTTGGGACTTGAGTATCTTGGGTCATAAGTCATTTGTAGTATTAAGAAGTTGTTAGCTTTATGGGGATTGCTCAGGATTTATCAATCGTATTTACTCGATTGCTTTAAAGTCTGAAGACATTTATTTAGCATAAATGTCATTATTAATTAACCTGATGTTTATCAATATATCTGTCATTGTGTACTTCAATGTATCTGTCGATATTTCTTGCAATGGCTGGCTTTCATTCAATCGTTGCGTCTTGGTATAGCACTTAAAAATGAAAGTCGTCGTTTCATTAAAAAAAGTTTACCACCACCCCCAAATTTGTTGTACAGTAACATTAAGTTGCATTATGATAAATAACAGCAACAACTGCACGGATGCAGGGCGATACTGTCAAATCAATAAGCTTCATGTCGCTCAAGTATCCTTTCAATATTGTGATAAAAGGATGTATCTCATGACCTACTTATTCTCCAAACCGTTGACTCTGGTTGCGTTTATGGCATTAGCCCTAACGGGCTGTAATAATAGCAGCCAAACCACTGACGAGTCAGCAGCAGGCGATGCGACCACCACAGAAGCGGCAGCAAATCCTAACGGTACGCTACAAAAAATCAAAGATTCAGGCACTATCGTCGTCGGTCACCGTGACTCCTCTATTCCATTCTCCTATATCGCTGATGATCCTAATCAGCCTATCGGCTATGCCCATGATTTAGAAATGAAAGTGGTGGAAGCGGTCAAGCAAAAGTTAAACATGCCCGATCTAAAAATTCGTTATAACCTGATCACCTCACAAACCCGTATCCCATTGGTACAAAACGGTACGGTAGATTTCGAATGTGGCTCAACGACCAACAACGAAGAGCGCCAAAAACAAGTAGCGTTCTCCAATGGTTTCTTCGAAATCGGCACTCGTCTATTGACCAAAAAAGATTCAGGTATCAATGATTTTGCTGACTTAAAGGATAAAACCCTAGTCACCACATCGGGTACGACCTCAGAGCGTTACATCCGTCAGTACAACGATGATAATAAAATGAATACCAATATTATCTCAGCAAAAGATCATGGCGAAGGCTTCTTAATGCTAGAAAACGGCCGTGCGGATGCCTTTATGATGGACGATGTCTTGCTGGCTGGCGAAAAAGCCAAAGCAAAAAATCCTGATGAATGGGTCATCGTCGGTGAGCCACAATCGTTTGAGATCTATGGTTGTATGATGCGTAAAGATGATCCTGAGTTCAAAGCCGTGGTCGATGAAGCGCTTGCCAATGTTTATAGTTCTGGTGAGATTAATAGCATCTATGACAAATGGTTCTTGAACCCAATTCCACCGAAAAACGTCAATCTAAACTTTGAGATGTCAGACAACTTAAAAGCTTTGATTGCCAATCCGCATGATAGCGCTCAGCCTAAAGCTGCGACTGCGCAATAACGTTACTTGTCCCACCACATAGCTTGCTGACGTGCTCAGAGTCATAGGTAAAACCCATCTGGCGCGTCGGCTTATCAATCGCTGCTCGGAGAGCCAACCATGAATTATAGCTGGAACTGGGGTGTGCTCTTTGAGCATACCGGTATCGGTAGCGAGCTTTATATCCATTGGATGATGACGGGTCTTGGCTGGCTGCTATTGATTGGTAGTATTGCTTGGACAATCGCTATGGTCGTCGGTACCGTCTTTGGTATCATGCGCACCTTACCCAATAAGACCGCGCGGACGATCGGTACGGCGTATGTGACGTTTTTTCGTAATATTCCTTTGCTTGTCCAGCTATTTTTTTGGTTCTATATCGCCCCCGGCTGGTTGACACCAGCGATACAGGACTGGTGGTATCGGGACCTATCGCCCAACACTTCAGCCATGCTTTCAGCCAGTATTGGTCTTGGTTTGTTTACCGCCGCTCGTATCGTCGAACAGGTACGGACAGGTATCGAGTCATTACCCCAAGGGCAGATCAATGCCGCTTACGCGCTGGGTTTTAGTATTCCACAAGTCTATAAAGAAGTGCTGTTACCGCAAGCCTTCCGCATCATTTTGCCACCGCTGAGCTCAGAGCTGACCAACTGTTTTAAGAACGCGTCTGTCGCTTCCTTAGTGGGGGTGATGGAGCTGATTAGCCAAACCAAAACCATCAGCGAGTATACGCAAAATAGTATTGAGATTTATACGTATGCGACGATTATCTATTTAGTATTTAACCTGTCATTGATTGCCATTATGGGCTTTATTGAACGCAAACTGCGTGTGCCGGGGCTTATTGCAGGGAGTCAGAAATGAGTATGATGACCGAACTTGCTACTGCTTATCCTGGTCTCATGGACGGTATGCTCATGACTTTAAAAGTACTGTTTTTGGCGATTGTTGGTGGCATCAGTTTAGGCACGGTATTGGCATTGATGCGCTTGTCAGGTATCAAAGCGCTTGAAATACCAGCAAAGTTATACGTTAATTACTTCCGCTCTGTACCATTGTTATTGGTGCTGCTGTGGTTTTATTTTGCCGTACCGATGATTTATTTTTGGGTAGCAGGTAAGTACCTACAGCTTGATGCCGCTTTTGCTTCTTGTGTCGTCGCCTTTATGATGTTTGAGGCCGCTTACTTTTCAGAAGTGGTGCGTGCTGGTATCCAGTCGATTGGTAGTGGACAGGTTAATGCCGCTAAAGCCTTGGGCATGACTTATGGGCAGACCATGCGCCTTGTGATTTTGCCACAAGCATTTCGCAAGATGCTGCCACTGATTTTGCAGCAGTGTATTATCTTATTCCAAGATACGACGCTAGTTTTTGCCATTGGTTTGACGGATTTTTTCCGCGCCGCTTACGTTCGTGGTGAGTTGATGGGTCTATTGACGCCTTATATTTTAGGTGCTGGAGCAATTTACTTTATCATCAGCTTGAGCGCCTCTATCGGCGTGCAGCAATTACAAAAGCGCTTAAGGTTTTAAGCGTTTTAATCAAAGCTTTTTAGTTGAATAGGTTGAGTCTGATACTTTTACTAAAGTACTTTTATTTAATAATGATTACCGAACATAATGTGGTTAGGAGCCAGTGATGAATGAGCCAGTGATAAATAGTGCTGACACTTATACAAATGACTTTGGCGGACTGGTCACAAATAATGGTCATGCGACTGATGAGATGGTCATTGAAATAGACAGTGTCAGTAAGTGGTATGGCGACTTTCAAGTGCTGACTGACTGTACCGCTCATGTCCATAAAGGCGATGTCGTCGTGGTCTGTGGTCCATCAGGTAGTGGAAAATCCACCTTGATTAAAACGGTTAACGGACTTGAGCCTTTCCAAAAAGGACAAATTATCGTTAATGGTATCTCTGTTGGCGCACCTAAGACTAATTTACCTAAGCTGCGTAGCAGTGTGGGAATGGTATTCCAGCATTTTGAGCTGTTTCCGCATTTGACCATTATCGATAATCTGACGGTCGCGCAGATTAAGGTATTGGGTCGTAAAGAGAGCGAGGCCAAACAAAAAGCCATGGCCTATCTTGACCGCGTCGGACTGACGGTACAAGCCGCGAAATATCCTGCGGAGCTATCTGGCGGCCAGCAGCAGCGGGTGGCGATTGCGCGGGCCTTGGCGATGGATCCGGTAGCCATGCTATTCGATGAGCCAACCTCTGCGCTTGATCCAGAGATGATTCAAGAGGTGCTCGATGTGATGGTAGAGCTGACCCGTGATGGTATGACCATGATGTGTGTGACCCATGAAATGGGCTTTGCCAGTCAGGTTGCCAACCGGATTATCTTTATGGATGAAGGGCATATCGTCGAAAACTGTAGTAAAGATGAGTTCTTTGAAGGCGCAAAAAGTGAGCGCGCGCAGATGTTCTTGTCAAAGATTCTCAATCATTAGAGATGGCTACTAAAAACAGCTACTTTGTTATTTGAACCTTTTATAAGTAATATTTATCAATAGCGTCTATTAATAGGCGCTTTTTTTGTGCCCACAGCATATCAGTAGATTTATATAGGACTGACTATATATGAGTGAATGGCTGTTTACTGATACAATAGCAGCCAATATGTCAAAAATTAAAATAATTTATAAACGATATTGGAGCTAATATGAGTGTAGAAAATTCATCAGTAGTGGCGAGCAATCCATCGGCAGGTATTGTCATTGTTGGCGCAGGATTGGCTGGCTGGCACGTGATTGATGCGATCCGGACTAAAGATAAAGACATTCCGATTACTTTAATTACTGCTGATAATGGTGATCGTTATCATAAACCAATGCTAACGATGGCGATTAGCCAGAAGAAAAGCGCCGCCGATTTGGTGCGGGCTACAGGTAGTGATGCCGCAGAGGCTGCGCAAGTGACGTTGCTGGCTAATACGCATGTGATAAATATTGATCCTGTGAGTCAAACATTGCAGATTGCATCTAGCACGCAGTCGGAGACATCGACAGCGATAAGCTATGACAAGATGGTACTGGCAATGGGCGCACATCCTATTTTCCCAAAAAGCTTGCCTGAGGATTTGGTCTGGCACGTCAATCATATTGAGCGTTTTGGTCAGCTGCAAGAAAAGCTAGCAAGCGGCAGTCAGCACGTTGCCATTGTAGGGGCGGGCATGGTTGGGACAGAAATCGCCGAGGATTTACTCAAGGCTGGTCATCAAGTAACGCTGATTGATTTAAATGATGCACCGCTTTCACAAATGCTACCGTCAAAAGCGACGGCACGTATTGCTCAAGCGGTCAAATCACAAGGGATTAACTTTTTGGGCGGCTATCAGATAACTGAAGTTATTCGAATAAGTGATGGCAACAATATTGGAAAGTTACAAGTCAGCTATGAGCCATTAGATGCACAAAACACAGTGTCTTCGCAGTCCGAACCATTAATCGTCGATCACGTGATTGCCAGTACCGGTTTGACGGTTGATGATAAATTGCCTGCTGCTGCTGGCGTTGAATTCAATCGACGTACCGGTATCGTGGTTGATGCGACAACGTTGCGTACTAATACTTCTAGTATTTACGCCATTGGTGATTGCATGTCTATCAATGGCGTCGCTTGTCGTTATGTTGCACCGCTGCGTGCGCAAGCTGCGACCATTGCCGATGATATTTTAGGTCATGACCACGACGGCTATGAGCATAAGCCTCCGATGATTCGTCTAAAAAATAAAGCCATCTCTGTCATGGTTACTGGCGTACCGCAAGCGGTAGGTAATTGGCAGATAACTACTGAAACGGATGAAGAGTTAATCATGAATTTGTTAGATGATAACAATGAAGTCAGTGCGACAGTAACGATTAAAGCGCCCGTTATACTTAAATCGTAATGGTTAAAAGAAAAGCTTCTAACGTTAAGTCAGTGTTGCCATCCTAAGGCAGCGCTGGCTTTTTTTATTCACATGTACCACATCTCTTGTATCGATATTAGACTTAAGAACGCTTCAGTCTAATATCGATACATATCGTATTATTATTGATATTCTTTAATTTAAAGCACTGTATTATTGGTTAGAACTTAGTTTAGTTTAATCACAATCTGTGGTGATAAATCTATAGCGATAAAGAGGATGCGTTAAAAACTGTTCAAGGAAAAATATCACATTTACTTTGGTAGCCTATTTTTATAGCACTGCTAAAAAAACCTCAACCGTAAAACGAAAGGACTCGTTATGACTCAGCTTGCCGATTTCGACAATATTCTCAATGACAAGATTCTTAATGACAGTATTCTCAATAATGTTCCCAAAGTTAATATAGGTGCGCGCTCAGCGAATGCGCCACTCACCCAAAGCCATGACAAAGGACTTGATGTACCGCTAATTGAGGCGACCATCGGAGATTTTTTTGATGCCATTGTCAATAAATATCCTGAGCGTGAAGCCTTGGTTTCTCGCCATCAAAATATCCGTTGGACTTACCGTGAGCTACAGGAAAAAGTCAATCAGTTAGCCAGTGCCATGATTGAGATGGGACTTGAGATAGGTGATCGTATCGCTATTTGGTCGCATGACAATGCTGAATGGTTGCTGATGCAATTAGCAACAGCAAAAATTGGCGTCATCTTAGTCAATATCAATCCTGCTTATCGAACGTTTGAGCTGCAATATGCGCTGAATAAACTGGGCTGTTCGGCCTTGGTATTGATGCGTCATTTTAAAACCAGTGACTATACGCAAATGATTCGTGAGCTATGTCCTGAAATTTATCATAAAGACTATACTCAGCTTGATTTGGTCGAGATTCCTACCATCGAGCGCATTATTTGGATTGATGAACCAGAAAGCGATGAGGACTTTAATTTTATGCAGAAGTTCTCTACGTGGATGGCAGAGGGTGATGCAAACGACCCTCGCGTAGCGGAACGCCAAGCCTCGCTTAAGAATACTGATGCTATTAGTGTGCAGTTTACCAGTGGCACAACCGGCACACCCAAAGGCGCTACCTTAACGCATCGTAATATCTTGAACAACGGCTATTTTATGGGCGAAGGAATGAGGCTGACAGAAGAAGATAGGCTATGTATCCCATTGCCGCTTTATCACTGCTTTGGCATGGTGGGTGGCAATTTAGCCATTTTAACTCACGGTGGTTGCGCGGTGTATCCCAATGATGGTTTTGATCCGCTAACGGTATTGCAAACAGTGGAAGCAGAAAAGTGTACTGCCCTGCTTGGAGTACCAACGATGTTTATCGCGGAACTTGATCATCCAGAATTTGATAGCTTTGATTTATCTAGTCTGCGCACCGGTATTATGGGCGGCTCAAGCTGTCCTATTGAGGTCATGCGCCGTGTCATGGATAAGATGCACATGAGCGAGGTGACCATTGCTTATGGCATGACCGAGACCAGTCCAGCCTCTTGTCAGACCAGCTCGCAAACGCCCCTTGAAAAGAGAGTATCTACCGTAGGAATGGTGCTACCAGCGCTTGAGGTCAAAATCGTCGATACCGAAACGGGTGAGGTCGTCCCGATTGGAGAGACGGGCGAATTACTGACATACGGCTACGCGGTCATGAAAGGCTATTGGGGCAGCCGTTTTAAAACCCGAAAAGCCATTCAGGATGGTTGGATGCACACGGGTGATTTGGCAACGATGGACGAAGATGGCTATATCACTGTGGTTGGGCGTAGTAAAGATATGATCATTCGTGGCGGCGAAAATATTTATCCAGTAGAAGTTGAGAACTATCTCTATCGCCATCCAAAAATTCGTGATGTGCAAATCGTTGGTGTTCCTGATAAAAAGTATGGTGAAGTATTGGCGGCGTGGATTATTCCAAAAGAGCCGGGTAGCTTAAACGAAGAAGAAGTGCGTCAATTTTGTCGTGACCATATCGCTCATTATAAAGTGCCGACCTATTTTCGTTTCGTTGATGAATACCCAATGACCGTCACTGGTAAAATTCAAAAATATAAAATTGTTGAGCAAATGATAGAGGAGTTGGGCTTGGAGTGATTTGAAACTATTCATCACTGGAAAAGCCAGCTTTTTACTATTATGGTATAAAGCTGGCTTTTCTAATTTAGGTCGTATAAAAGACTCGTTGATTAGTCACCATTGAAGCATTACTCTTGTGTCGTTATTTTTAAATGATACATAATGTATTACTATTATTGACAGCCTTTCATTGATGGCGTTATAGTAGCTGAATGCTATATAAGACATGCCCAAGGAAGAAGGTTTGCACGCAGGCTATTAATAAGTGCTATTTATAAATACTATAAAAAGTAAAACGAAAGGACTCGTTATGACTCAAACTCCTGATTTCGATTCGACTCGCGTTGACTTCGATACTATTTTAAACAACATTCCTAGTATCAATATGGGCGCACGCTCAGCCAATGCACCACTTACTCAAAGCTATGATAAAGGTCCTGATGTGCCGCTGATTGAAGCGACTATTGGTGATTTCTTTGATGCGATTGTCTCAAAATACCCAGAGCGCGAAGCACTGGTCGTGCGCCATCAAAATATCCGCTGGACGTATCGTGAGTTACAACAGCATGTTAATCAGCTGGCTAGTAGTATGATTGAGATGGGACTTGAGATTGGTGATCGCATCGGTATCTGGTCGCACAACAATGCTGAATGGCTCTTGATGCAATTAGCAACCGCGAAAGTCGGCGTTATCCTCGTCAATATCAATCCTGCCTATCGTACCTTTGAGCTGCAATATGCGTTAAATAAACTCGGCTGCTCAGCACTCGTGCTCATGCGCCATTTCAAAAGCAGCGACTATGCAGGTCTCATCCGTGAGCTGTGTCCTGAGATTTACCATAAAGATTATACTCAGCTTGATTTGGTCGAGATTCCAACCATTGAGCGTATCATTTGGATTGATGAACCAGACTCTGATGAAGAGTTTGGTTTTATGCAGAAGTTCTCTGCTTGGATGGCGGAAGGCGATGCCAACGATCCACGGGTTGCCGAGCGTCAAGCCCAGCTTAAAAACACGGATGCTATTAACGTCCAATTTACCAGTGGCACGACAGGGACGCCAAAAGGTGCTACGTTAAGCCATCGCAATATCTTAAATAACGGCTACTTTATCGGTGAGGCTATGAATCTCACTGAAGAAGACAGGCTGTGTATTCCAGTACCTTTATATCACTGCTTCGGCATGGTGCTCGGCAACTTAGCGATTCTGACGCATGGCGGTTGTATCGTCTATCCGAACGATGGCTTTGAGCCGTTATCAGTCCTGCAAGCCGTCGAAGAAGAAAAATGTACGGGTCTGCATGGCGTGCCAACGATGTTTATCGCCGAGCTTGACCATCCGGAGTTTAAGAACTTTGATTTATCGACTTTGCGTACTGGCATTATGGCCGGCTCTAGCTGTCCGATTGAAGTCATGCGCCGTGTCATTGATAAGATGCATATGAGTGAGGTCACCATTGCTTATGGCATGACTGAGACCAGTCCCGTTTCCTGCCAGACCAATGAGCATACGCCACTTGAGAAGCAAGTATCGACCGTTGGTTTGGTACAACCTGCGCTTGAAGTTAAAGTCGTCGATATCGAAACGGGCGAGATTGTACCCTTAGGGGAAACTGGCGAGCTACTGACCCGTGGTTATTCAGTGATGAAAGGCTATTGGGGCAGCCGCTTTAAAACCCGCGAAGCCATTCAAGATGGTTGGATGCATACCGGTGATTTGGCCACTATGGACGAAGATGGCTATGTCAAAATCGTTGGTCGTAGTAAAGACATGGTCATTCGTGGCGGTGAAAATATTTATCCAGTTGAGATTGAAAACTATTTATATCGCCATCCAAAGATTCGTGATGTGCAAATCGTTGGCATCCCAGATGAGCGTTATGGTGAAGTACTGGCCGCATGGATTATTCCTAAAGAGCCTGACTGCCTGACTGAAGAAGACGTGCGCCAGTTCTGTAGCGAGCATATCGCTCATTATAAAGTGCCGACCTACTATCGCTTTGTGACCGAATACCCGATGACCATCACTGGCAAAATTCAAAAGTATAAAATTATCGAACAAATGAAAGAAGAGCTGGGCTTATAGTAAGCTTGCTTGTCAGGTATGAAATAACCAGACCTGAAAATCACGGATTAATCATGTGAGTAACGCTTAAAATAAACAACAGTTAAAATGACTCGCATAACATAAAAAGCTACTCGCATTTACGTATAAAAGAAAAGGGATATCATGAGCGCTATCATAACTAGTAAACTGAGTCCAAACGCTGCTGAATTTCAGCAAAACAGTGCCGCCATGCAAGCGGTAGTCGATGACTTATATGTGCACTTGCGTAAAGTCGTTCAAGGCGGATCAGAGCGAGCGCGAGCTAAGCATCTAGCGCGTGGCAAGCTACTGCCTCGTGAGCGTGTCGAGCGTTTGCTTGATGTCGGTACGCCATTTTTAGAAGTGGCGCCGATGGCGGCGCATGATATGTATGGCGAAGAGATTCCAGCAGCTGGCGTGATTGCGGGTATCGGCCGAATTAACGGCACCGAGTGTATGATTGTCTGTAATGATGCCACGGTAAAAGGCGGCACGTACTATCCAATGACGGTCAAAAAACATCTACGTGCCCAAGAGATTGCTCAAGAAAATCATCTGCCGTGCGTTTATCTGGTTGATTCAGGTGGTGCAAACCTACCGAACCAAGATGATGTGTTCCCGGATAAAGAACATTTCGGCCGTATCTTCTTTAATCAAGCCAATCTGAGTGCAGCAGGCATTCCGCAAATTGCCGTGGTTATGGGCAGCTGTACGGCTGGCGGTGCGTATGTGCCTGCTATGAGCGATGAGTCTATTATTGTCAAAGAGCAAGGCACTATCTTTTTGGGTGGTCCACCACTGGTTAAAGCAGCAACGGGTGAAGAGGTCACGGCAGAAGACTTGGGTGGCGGTGATGTACATACCCGACTTTCAGGCGTGGTTGATCATTTAGCGCAGAATGATACGCACGCGTTATCGATCGCGCGTAATATCGTTAGTCACCTAAATCGCCCTGCAAAAAATATTCCTAATCAAATCACACCGCGTCCGCCACGTTATGACGCTAAAGAATTGTACGGTGTGATTCCAACGGACAAGCGCAAGCCATTTGATATCAGAGAAATCATCGCGCGTATCGTTGATGACAGTGAATTTGACGAGTTTAAAGCACGCTTTGGTACGACGCTGGTCTGCGGGTTTGCTCATATCGAAGGGATGCCTGTTGGTATTATTGCTAATAACGGCATTCTGTTCAGTGAGTCAGCGCAAAAAGGCACGCACTTCATCGAGCTGTGCTGTAAACGCAAAATACCGTTGGTGTTCCTGCAAAACATTACTGGCTTTATGGTGGGTCGTAAATACGAGAACGAAGGTATCGCTCGTCATGGCGCCAAAATGGTAATGGCGGTTGCTAATGCAAAAGTGCCAAAGTTCACCGTTATCGTCGGTGGCTCGTTCGGCGCTGGTAACTACGGTATGTGTGGCCGTGCTTATAGCCCGCGCTTCTTATGGATGTGGCCAAATGCCCGTATCTCTGTCATGGGCGGCGAGCAAGCCGCCTCAGTACTGGCAACGGTCAAACGTGATAACTTTGATCGCAAGGGCGAAGCGTGGAGTGATGAAGACGAAGCCGCATTTAAAGCGCCGATTCGTGAAATGTATGAAGAGCAAGGTCATCCGTATTATGCCACCGCACGTATGTGGGATGATGGCGTGATTGACCCTGCTGATACTCGTCATGTGCTGGCATTGGGGCTGAGCGCCGCTTATAACGCTCCGATTGAAGAGACGACTTTTGGTGTCTTTAGAATGTAACCAGTTTTTAATATTTAACGATACTCAATAAATATCATTAGTAAAGATAGTAGATAGTGACTAAAAAAAGAGAAGACAATGCAACAAAATATAAATAACTATAAAAGCCTACTGGTTAAAGTGGAGCAGCACGTGGCGACAGTGACGTTAAATCGTCCTGAGATACGTAATGCCTTTAACGATGAAATGATAGCTGAGCTGACCGATGCATTCAGTATGCTTGGTGCTGATGATAATATACGTGTCATTGTGCTAGCAGCAGCTGGCAAGGTATTTTGCGCAGGTGCTGACCTTAATTGGATGCGTGCCATGGCAGATTATAGCTATGAAGAGAATCTAGCGGATGCTGATAAATTGGCGCAAATGCTTAAGACTATTTACGAATGTCCTAAGCCAACAGTTGCGGCTATTCAAGGCGATGTGTACGCAGGTGGCATGGGTCTGGTCGCTGCTTGTGACGTAGCCATTGCGGTCAAAATTGCAAACTTTTGCCTCAGCGAAGTCCGTTTAGGGTTGGCACCTGCCACTATCAGTCCTTATGTTATCCGAGCGCTAGGCGCTAGAGCATCGCAGCGTTATTTTTTAAGTGCTGAAGTATTTGATGCCAAAAAGGCGCGTCAGCTTGGTTTTATCCATGAGCGTGTCAGCGAAGAGTGGCTGGCCGATGAAGTGGCTGCGTTCTGTAATAAGGTCGTCAAAAATAGCCCTGACGCGGTAAAAACCTGCAAACAGCTATTACACGCTGTCGCTGGTGCACCTATTACAGATGAGCTGATTGCTGACACGGTCAAAGGTATCGCTGATATCCGCTCATCAACACAAGGCCGCGAGGGGGTACAAGCGTTTTTGCAAAAGCGTAAACCTGATTGGCTAATGGCAGACTAACTAGTAGTAGAACAATGATAGGCAAATGGGCAAATAGACAAGACGTCAAATAATAACGACAAGACACAGGGATAGTTATGTTTTCTAAAATTCTAATCGCCAATCGTGGTGAAATTGCTTGCCGAGTGGCTGCGACTGCTAAGCGTCTTGGCGTCAGTACCGTTGCTGTTTATTCTGATGCGGATCGTGAGGCCAAGCATGTGGCTGTCTGTGATGAGGCCATCTATTTAGGCGGTTCGGCACCGAAAGACAGTTATCTCAAAGGCGATGCTATTATTGCGATAGCGCTTGAGACTGGTGCCCAAGCGATTCATCCAGGATATGGGTTCTTGAGCGAAAATGCAGACTTTGCGCAGGCTTGCCAAGATGCTGGCTTGGTGTTTATTGGCCCATCGGCGGATGCTATTCGTGCTATGGGCGGCAAGTCTGAGTCTAAGCGCTTAATGGAATCGGCTGGTGTGCCGCTGATACCAGGCTATCATGGTGATAACCAAGATGCACAGTTTTTGCAGCAGCAGGCAGATAGTATTGGCTATCCTGTCTTGATTAAAGCGAGTGCAGGTGGCGGCGGCAAAGGCATGCGTATCGTTGAAAAAAGTAGCGATTTTATTGACCTGTTGGACTCATGCCGCCGCGAAGCGATTACCAGTTTTGGCAATGATCAAGTGTTGGTCGAAAAATATGCGCTAAAACCACGTCATATAGAAATCCAAGTATTCGGTGATACGCATGGTAATTATGTGCATCTATTTGAGCGTGATTGCTCAGTACAGCGTCGCCACCAAAAAGTATTAGAAGAAGCGCCAGCACCGGGTGTCGATACTGCGATGCGTGAAGCGATGGGCACAGCGGCAATCGAAGCAGCACGTGCGGTCGATTACGTGGGTGCAGGTACGGTTGAGTTTATTGTGGAGCAGCGTGAAGACTCTATGAATTTTTATTTCATGGAAATGAATACGCGTTTGCAAGTTGAGCATCCTGTTAGTGAAGCGATTACGGGTGTCGATTTGGTCGAGTGGCAACTCTTGGTCGCCGCGGGTAAGCCATTACCTAAGCAGCAAGATGAGCTGGCAATTAATGGTCATGCGATTGAAGCGCGTATCTGTGCTGAAAACCCTGACAATGGCTTTTTGCCAGCGACAGGTACTTTATTTACTTATCAAAAACCCGAGCATAGCACCTTTGTTATTAATAACGACAGCGCAGGCGTGCGTATCGATGATGGGGTACGCGAGGGTGATGTCATTAGCCCGTTCTACGACTCTATGATTGCCAAGCTTATCGTTCATGCGCCCACTCGTGAGCAAGCATTAGCGAAACTCGATCGAGCACTCGGACAAACACGCATCGTTGGTTTGCCGACTAACGTGGCGTTTTTACGCTATATTCTAAATACTGAGTCATTTAGTCAAGCCAATCTCGATACCGCACTGATAGAGCGTGAGGCGGACGAGCTGTTTAATCAGCATCCGCTTAAATTATCGACGCTTGCTGTGACGGCTATTGCGCAGCAGCTTGCCAGTGAAGGGATTGCACAAGACGCAGATGCAGATCCTTTTAGTAAGCCTACTGGTTTCCGTGCTTATAACGATTACACAAGATCGTTTAGCTTGATATATGATGAACAAGCTTATAGCGCCCGTATTAGTAATTGGCACAATGCGAATGATGCTGACAGCAAAAAGGGTAGCGATACTCTCAGCAGCTTTACGTTGGCCATTGAAAAAGAGATCGCGAGTAACGACACTCAAGATAATGTCAATGTGGCCGCTCAGACAGAGAGTGTTTATGAAGGTGAAGTCAGCTACGCCAGCAGTGACGCACACAATCATACTTTATGGCTAGAAGGCGCACGTATTAGTGCTCAAAGTTGGGTACATAATGAGACCGTTTATGTGTTCACAGATAGCGGTCGGGACGAGATTACGCTGATTGATATTATGGCACATGTGGGCGAAGAGTCTGCAGCGGTCGGTAGTTTGAAGTCACCAATGCCAGGGCAGGTCGTTGCCTTCAAAGTGGCTGTCGGCGATAGCGTGAAAAAAGGCGAGCCACTTGCCGTTATTGAAGCGATGAAAATTGAACATACCATTACCGCACCAACTGACGGCGTGGTGGCAGAATTGTTATTTGCGGCGGGTGACTCGGTTGCTGATGGTGATGAGTTACTGCGCATCGACACAGAAGCTAGCGAAGCTTAAGAACTGAAGTATAAGAACAATAAAAGGATAATAACCATGAGCCATTCGTATCCAGACCATGTCACCATCGTGGATGTCAGCCCACGTGATGGCCTACAAAACGAAGCCATGACGGTACCGACGGCGGTTAAGCAAACGCTTATCAACGATTTAATCGCAGCAGGCGTCAAGAAGCTTGAGGCGACCAGCTTTGTCTCGCCAAAATGGGTGCCGCAAATGGGCGACAACAGTGAGCTAATGACCGCGCTTGCAGATAATAGGCATGATGACGTTATGTATTCGGTACTCGTGCCAAATATGCGCGGTTTTGAAAATGCCATTGTACATCGTCCTGATGAAATAGTAATTTTTGGCTCAGCCAGTGAAACCTTTAGTCAAAAAAACATCAATTGCAGTATTGATGAAAGTATTGAACGTTTTGCACCCGTTGCCGCTGCCGCAAAAGAGCAGGGCATCAAAGTGCGCGGTGTTATCTCTTGCACGGTCGGTTGCCCTTATGAAGGCGAGATTGACCCTAGCCAAGTGGCTTATGTGACTAAGCGTTTGGTTGAGATTGGTTCAGAACAGATTGGTATTGCCGATACGATTGGGGTAGGTACGCCGCTGAAAGTACAGCGCGCGCTACAAGCCGCTTTAGAATATGCCGACATCGCTATGCTATCAGGCCATTTCCATGATACTTATGGTCAAGCAGTCAGTAATACCTTAGCCGCACTACAGATGGGCGTCAGCGAATTCGATACCTCAGTGGCTGGGCTTGGCGGTTGTCCATATGCCAAAGGCGCAACGGGTAATGTCGCTACCGAAGACGTTGTCTATATGCTGCATGGCATGGGTATCAGTACTGGTATTGACTTGGATAGACTGGTCGTGGCAGGTGAGCGTATCAGTGAGTTTTTAGGTCGTCGTAATGGGTCAAGCGTGGCGCGAGCCATCATCAATAAGCGTCAGCCTTAACTAACACTACTTTAAAAAAACAGATTAAAATTCAAGATTTAAAACATCAAAATACAAGGAATGGTTATGAGTTTACCTGGATTGAATTTTCAGCTTGGCGAAGATATCGACGCGTTACGTGATGTGGTACAGCAGTTTGCGGCGAAAGAAATTGCCCCGCGTGCGGCTGAGATTGACAGCAGCGATGAATTCCCAATGGATTTGTGGCAAAAGATGGGTGACTTAGGTTTGCATGGTATCACTGTTCCTGAAGAGTACGGCGGTTCTGATATGGGCTACGTCGCTCATATGGTCGCAATGGAAGAGATTAGCCGCGCTTCTGCGTCCGTGGCGCTGAGCTACGGTGCGCACTCTAATCTGTGTATCAACCAAATTAAACGCAATGGTTCAGAGGAACAAAAGCAAAAATATCTGCCGAAACTCATTAGCGGTGAATTCATTGGTGCGCTAGCGATGAGTGAAACGGGCGCTGGCTCAGATGTGGTCAGCATGAAGCTAAAAGCCGAAGAAAAAGACGGTGGCTACATTTTAAACGGCAGCAAAATGTGGATTACCAATGGTCCTGATGCGGACGTAATGGTGGTTTATGCTAAGACCAATCCAGAAATGGGTGCGAAAGGCATGACGGCATTTATCGTTGAAAAAGGCATGGAAGGTTTTGGTACCGCGCAAAAGCTAGACAAATTAGGCATGCGCGGTAGCCATACAGGTGAGATGACCTTTAACAATGTTGAAGTCCCTAAAGAGAATATTTTAGGCGGCCTCAACGAAGGCGTTAAGGTACTGATGAGTGGTCTAGATTACGAGCGCGCGGTATTAGCAGCTGGTCCTATCGGAATCATGCAGGCAGTGATGGATAATGTCGTCCCTTATATCCATGATCGTAAGCAGTTTGGTCAAGCGATTGGTGAGTTTCAGCTCATTCAAGGTAAAGTTGCGGACATGTATACCATCTTGCAGGCGGGGCGTAGCTTCTTATACACCGTTGGTAAAAATCTTGACATGTTAGATCAGCGCGGCGCAGGTCATAGTCGAGAAGTGCGTAAAGATTGCGCCAGTGTGATTTTATGGTGTGCCGAAAAAGCCACTTGGATGGCAGGTGAAGGCATTCAAATCTTTGGCGGTAATGGCTATACCAATGAGTATCCGCTTGGTCGTTTCTGGCGTGATGCTAAGCTCTATGAAATCGGCGCGGGTACCAGTGAGATTCGCCGTATGCTAGTTGGTCGTGAGCTGTTTAACGAGACTAAGTAAAGTTTAATGGCGAATTAAAAGTTAACTTTTATCGAATTTTTCTGCTCTAAGATCTAAAAATGTGCTACGTTATATGTCTCATAGCGTGGCACTTTTTAATGATTTGGATAAAAGACTTTTATAATGATTCGCAAACTACATACTAACTTAGCTTTTAATACATCTTCTCCTTTTCGAACCAGTATAAAATTTATCAGTGCTTATGGCCTGTTAGTCAGTTTATTTGCATTGTTTACGATTACAGTGAGTATGACGTCTGCACAGGCAGAGCTCGTTGATTTGTCTAATTCTGAACCCTTTATTCAATTTTCCACTCGAGATGTTAGTTGGCTGAGACCGCCAAGATTCGATCGTGCTATTCGTTATACTTCTATTGATAAATATTTAATTCATTGTTCATATGATGAAGAAGGCGCTGTTATCAAACCTTGTGATAGAACGGATTTAACAATGGTTTTTTCATTGCATGTTGATAAAGAAGGTAATATCAAAGATATAAAGTTGATTGAGAGCAGCGGTCTAAAAGAAGTAGATAGTTTTTTTGCAAAGCAGATTTATAAAGCTCGACTTAAACCTTTTTTAAGAAAAGGGCAGGCAGTGAAAGGTAGGGTTGCATTACCTATCACTTTTACAGCAGCACCATAGAAGGTAATGGAGAGGTTAAACGTGTTTAAACCAAAAAAGCAGTACGCTTAAAACGTACTGCTTTTTTTATTTCTATTTTCTATCTTACAAAATCTTTCAAATTACTATATCTGTTTACTATGGTCAAAATAACGTGCCAGACCATTTAACAATAAATCATCGCGCAGGCGTACAGGGCGATTGACATGTTGCGCAATAATGGCGGCATCACCACCCGTCATAATGACTTCAAAATTGGGATGACGATGGCTAATCTCATTGATCGCACCAACGATGGATAATAATATCCCGCGATGTACTGCATCTTGCGTGGTGACTCCTTGACTGACGCTATCAAACGTACCGTTAGAGATGGTGATTTGCTTGGTACCAGAAAATAGGGATTCACGTTGCAGATAGATGCTTGGGAAAATATAACCGCCCAAATGCTCAGCATGATCAATTAAGTCAATGGTCACTGCTGTGCCACAGCCAATCACGCACTGGCGCTTTTTCTTATCAACTGCGCCCAGCATCTGTAGCCAACGATCGCAGCCGAGCTGCTCGTCATTGTAGGCGCTACGCATCAATGGGTGTTCAGCATCAACATGGACAAACTCAAACGGAATATCTAGACGACTCAAAGTCTCTGATACTTTTACGTTGAGCTCGTCACCCAGTACCGACGAGATACCGATAAAGTCGGGCGCATAACGCTCAAAACGATCGGTCAGACCCATGAGTAATTCGGCAGGCGCTTGCAAGTGTTGTTTGGCATCGTGCGCGACTATTTGCCCGATATCATCGGTGAGCCAGTATTTTAGACGGGTATTACCAAGATCTAACCAGAGCATAAAAATCCCTTTATATGGTGCTCGTTAAGTATGTGATTTAAGCCTCACAAATCACATCAATACGACCGGTAAAAAGCGCAGAAATCTTACCGTTATCTTCACGCAATTGCAAACAGCCGTTTGTATCAATACTGCAGGCGTCACCAGTGATGACATGCGCTTTATCATCATGGTCTTGGCTGACACGTAATCGCAGACCCGCCAATGCATCCATCGTCGCAAACTCTTGCAAAAAGCTATCCAGATAATAGGTATGCCCAGTGGGCCTTTCGATATCAAAATGCTCAAAGCGTGTCATAGCCGCCAGTAACGCTTCACTAATTTGCTGATAAAGCGTCTGTAAGGTTGGTAGACTGTTCGCGTTATCTGACGCTAGTATTCCATAAATATCTTGTAAGCTAATGGCTTGATAGCTCATACCTTCGCAAGTCTGCGCGGTTAGCTTTGGCGCAGCCTGTACATTAAGTCCAACGCCCATGACCACACCAACCAATTTTCCTGCCTTCCAAACTGGTTCAATTAAAATACCAGCAAGCTTATTGAATTGAATAATTTGCGTGTCTGGTTCAGCTTTATCTGATTCAGAAGAATTTTGATAAAAGCCCAGATCATTGGCCCATTTTACGCCGATAGGGGTTAAACCTTGCGCGCGTAATTTCTCATTCAATGTTTGGATAACAGGCGTTTTTGCCAGCTCAACGCCGATGATTAACGATAACAAACCGCTAATGGGCATGTGTACTGGGTGGTATAACGACAGATAGACATTACCGCGCGGTGATTGCCATGAGCGACCTCGCTGTCCGCGTCCTGCACTCTGGGTTTCAGCTGTTAGTAGCTGCAACTTAGTAGCATCCAGCGTGCCATCTTGCACAGCGTCTATCAGCTCACTATTGGTAGAGGCGCTGCTGAGCACATGACGATGCGTAAGCTCAGCTAAATGAACGAAAGGATTGGCTGGTGACGGCATAGATATAGATAACGGCATAAATTTAGTCGCTGTAGTTCATATACTGTTTGATAGAGTCTTTAAGATAGCATTTGATATACTAAGGCCATTGTTAAGAATGACAGCCATCGGCAGAATTGTCACGACTTAGATGCTAATGACGCGCAGGCGCTGGTTATTATCATCTAAAAATAACCATTATAAAAGGTAGTACTATGATGTTGTATGTGTGGTTTGTCATTGCAGGGGCGTTTGCTGGGGTCAGCGCAGGTTTATTTGGCGTCGGTGGCGGCATGATTATCGTGCCAGCATTGGTATGGATTTTTACTGCGTATCATTTTCCTCCTGAAGTGGTGACCCATTTGGCAGTTGGTACCTCACTTGCGACCATCGTAGTGACTTCTATTAGCTCACTCACGGCGCATAATAAGCGCGGCGGTGTACGCTGGGAAGTGTGGCGAAAAATGGCATTAGGTTTGGTCATAGGCAGCCTCGTTGGTGCAGGGGTTGCTGACATGATTGACGGTAAGGTATTGCAAGCTATCATCGGTGTCGGCGCGTTATTGGTCGCTTTAAAGATGTTGTTCTTCTCTAACAAAGAGCAGTTAGGTAAGCCGTTACCGCCTGCTAGTGTACAGTTTGGCGCAGGAGCAGGTATTGGTATGGCATCGTCTATTTTTGGGATTGGTGGTGGCAGTTTGACCGTACCGTTTTTAAATTGGGCGGGACTACCGATGAAGCAAGCGGTGGGCACTTCAGCGGCTTGTGGCCTGCCAATTGCATTGGCTGGCGCAGCAGGATTTGCATGGTTCGGTCAAGATGTGGTCAACCTACCTGAAGGTACGATAGGCTTTGTCCATATCACAGGGTTTTTATGTATTTCAGTCGTTAGCTTCGCTATGGCAAAAGTCGGTGCCAAGCTTGCCCATGTATTACCTGCGCTGACGCTTAAGCGTGCCTTTGGCATATTGTTATTATTTGCTGGTGGTCAGTTATTGTTAAGTGGGATTGGGGTGATTTAAGTTACTTCTTATCAATCGCATCTAGCCCCAAACGCATCCACTTTCTTGCTAACTCATCATGGTCGCTGAGCATACTCCATAGCGCATCTTCACTAAAGATAGAGTGCTCTTTACCTGAATGTTCAATTGGCAGATCCGCTTCACGATCTGTCATCCATTGCGGATTTAGATAGTAATCTTTTAATTCGTTTTGCAATGTTTCAGCTTTTAAGAACTGCTGTTGCGCCTCAAGCTGTTTACGATGTAGCTCACACCATTCTTCATATTTTTGTTGTAATTCTTGCGGATTATAATCAGTCATATTAATGCTCTTAATTTTTAGTGTTTAGATGAATTATATAGATTTTCAGCCATATTATAGCATTCCTCACAAACTCTAAAAACTCGTCACAATTTCAGGTAGAATAGCCGCCTGTTTTCGCTAAGTTTATTGATTATTCATGCGTTTAAAATCTTTAAAATTGGCAGGCTTTAAATCCTTTGCCAATCCAACAACTTTTACCTTCCGTCATGGCATCACCGCCATTGTCGGGCCAAACGGCTGTGGCAAATCCAACGTCATCGATGCCATTCGCTGGGTGCTAGGCGAAACTTCCGCCAAGCAGTTACGTGGCGGGGCAATGAGTGATGTTATCTTTGCAGGAACGCAAGATAAATCCGCCAAAAGTGTTGCCAGTGTCGAGCTGACTTTTGAGCATACGCAAGACGAGCAGACGGGTATTCGCCATGAGTTTAATTTATATCAAGAGCTGTCAGTCCGCCGACAGGTAAATAAAGAGGGACGCTCAGACTACTTTATTAATGGCACGCGCTGCCGTCGCCGTGATGTAGTTGATGTGTTCTTGGGAACTGGGCTTGGCGCGCGCAGTTATGCGGTTATCGAACAAGGTATGATTGGGCGAATTGTTGAATCTAGCCCCATGCAGCTGCGAGAGTTTATCGAAGAGGCGGCAGGGGTTTCGCGTTATCAAGCGCGCCGCGAAGAAACGCAAAAAAAGCTAGAGAAAACTAAAGATAATTTAGCACGTCTGCATGATATGCAAAGCGAGCTGATTAGCCAACAAAAACGGTTATCTAAGCAAGCAGAAAGCGCTCAGCGTTACGAAGAGCTAGCGTTAACACTTGCTGATATCAAGCAGCAACTTGCCATTCAGCAACTGTATCAGGCCAAGCATAATCAGCAGCAGCAAAAAATATCTCATGAACGTAGCGCTAATGAGGTCGCCACACTAAAAGCCAGCTATGAGACTCTAAAAGCTAAGCAAGATAAGCTTGCTGCCCATATCAATCAAGAACAGTGGCTAAAAGACGATGCGCAAAGCAGCCATTATCAGCAGCAGCTAAGCTATCAACAAGCTGAGCATGAGCTTAGCGATGCCAAATCACAATTAAACGTTATCGCACAGCAACTTACCAGCTTGGAGCAGCAGCGTGAGCAAGCAGTGGGTGAGATTGAGCGCTTAAAAACCGAACAGGCTAAGCAGCATAATGTGCTAGAAGGCTTGCGACCACAGCTTAGCGAGCTAACCAATAAACGCGATTCGCATAAACGCAACGAGCAACCATTGCAGCGCGCCTACCATGACGCGCAAAATAAGCTGTCACGCCTGCAAGATAATGCGCGTACGCTTGAGCAGCAGCAAGCCATTAATAGCCAAGCGCAAAAACGCCAGCAGCAAAACCATGAGAAATGGCAGCGTCGCCACCAAAACTGGCAGAAACTATGGCAGCAACTACAACAGTCACTAGCACCAGCTGCCAATGCTGACAGGGCTGATGGTGATGGGCAAGAGCAGGCTGATGCGAACAATTTGCAGCGCCCATTAGAGATGCAAGTGACTGAGCTGAATAAGCAGTTGCAGCAGATTGAGCGTCAACAAGATAGCGTTGATGAACGACTGTCTGAACTACAACCGCAAGCCCATGATTTACAACAACGCTTGAACATGCAGCAACGCGAGTTGAGCGAGGATGAAAAACGTCACGCAGTTTTGGCAGGTGAGTACGATACTCTACATCAGATATTGCATCCAAAACCTACACAACAGCAATCAGCAAAGTCGAAAGTTACTGCGACAGATAAGACGGATAGCGATGGCATACATCATCAGCCGTTAGCCATTGCAACGCTACGTGAGCAGATTGAACTCAGCGCAAAAGGGCAACAGCATGCCGAGTTACTCGATAGCGTATTGGCATTATGGTTGGATAGTCATGTGCTGATTCCTAAGCAAGCCAATCAACCAAGCGTTGATAACGCGAGTGATGACTCTGAGCAAACAAATAGCTTATGGCAAGCGCTTGAGCATGACTTAACGGATTTGTTCACTTATCAGAATGCGCAAAACGAACAGATTAATAAACAGGACAATTTTTCAATAGAAAATGGTCATAGCCTGTGGCTATCTGCTAAGCAAAGTGATGTAAACGCAAAGCCAATTGTTAGCGAATTGCCTGACGGTTTGACTGATACAATACTGCCTTTATCACAGCTGATTACTGCACCTAACTTAGCGCTTTGGCAGCAATGTTATTTATATGTCGCACAATCTGAGGTCACTAATAATCAGACTCTTGACGCGCTCGCTGATATTCTGAAAATATTACCATCATCAGCAATTCTGCTAACCTCTGACGGTTGGCTTATCAGTCGTCAGGGTACGATGAATCTAAGCAAGTTTGCTGGCGCGCAAAATGGTCAAAATGAGAGCAATAGTCAATTTTTAAGCCAGCGCTTACAGCAGCGTAGTCGTTTGCAAGCGTTAGAAGCGTTGCTTGATGAATTTGAAGGCAAAATACAAGATCAACAAAAGACCATCGCTAATAACCAGCGCAACTACGATGCGTTAACGATCAGCTTAGAAGAAACTCGTGCGCAAGCGGAGCAATTGACCCGTGATAAGCATCAATATCAGCAGCAGCTTACCACTCAGCGCGCCAACGCTGAACGTCTACAAGCAGACAGCCAGCGTCTAAATGCTGACAAAGAAGCCCTTGAGCAAGAGCAACAAGAGCTTGAGCAAGAATTGCAAACCCTCAATCATGAGCAGCAACATATCCAAAGTGAGATAGCGGCGCTAACGCCGCAAATATCTGATGCCCGTGCGACCAGTCAGCAATTACAGTCCGAGCGTAGTGAGCTCGCCCGCACACGTCAGGCAGATGATGACGCTTGGCAAGCATTGCAGCTTCGTATTCAACAAAGCGAGATGCGTTTAGAGCATAGCGTGAGTAGTCTTGCGCGGGCAACTGCGCAACATGATAAATCGCTACAAAGCGAACAAAGTCTAAAGGCGCGTCATGAGCAGCAGCAAAGTAAACTGCCCGCACTACAAGCAGCATTGCAAACAGCACAGAAAGCACGCGATGAGCAGCAAGTAGTATTAACAACACGCGAAACCGCATTGAACGTGCTTAAACAAGAGTATAGTCAGCAGCAGGTCGAGCTAGATACGCTACAACAGTCATTGCAAACACAACAAAGTGAGCTTGCACGTCTTGCCACCGATTTGGCTCTAAGCATGGCACGGCTAGAGGATGCTAGCAGCCATACCCAAGAAGCGCTAGATGCTTATGATAAAGTTAGCCATAAATATCAAGCGCAATCGGAGATGTCGCAGCAGCCACAGCATAAGCAACAAGTAATGAGCGTAACAAACTTATTAGCAGATTTTATCGCCCATGATCGCCGTGTACGCCCAGATAAAATCGCAGAATTAGAATCTGAGCGTAATAAGCTTGAACAGCAACTAAGCAAAATAGGCGCAGTCAATCTTGCCGCAGTGGCAGAGCTTGCGGAAGTTAATGAGCGTTTAGAGCCACTTGCGCAGCAAACAGCCGATATTGCTGCGAGTATGCAGACGCTGACGGAAGCGATTGCCTCTATTGATGAGACCACCAAAACGCTATTTATGCAGACGCTTGATGCGGTCAATAACGAGCTTGCCAATTTGTTTGCCAAAGTCTTTGGCGGTGGACAGGCCAGCCTAACGTTAAATACTGACGACATGCCTGCTAATGCACTAAAGTCAGAACAGTGGCGGGCAGGGTTAACCTTGATGGCGCAACCAAAGGGCAAGCGTAATAGTCGCTTGGCCGTACTCTCAGGCGGTGAGAAAACTTTGACTGCGCTAAGCTTAATTTTTGCGATATTTAAGCAGCATCCAGCGCCGTTTTGTGTACTTGATGAAGTTGATGCGCCACTTGATGATGCCAACGTTGCTCGCTTTACCAGTCTCATTCATGAGTTGGCAGACGATTTGCAGTTTATTTTTATCAGCCATAATAAGCTGACGATGCAGATTGCTGATGAGCTAAAAGGTATTACCATGCCAAACGCAGGTATTTCGACTTTAGTCAGTGTTTCACTTGATGAAGCGGTGCGTTATGTAGAAGGTTAAGACTAAACAAGTTAACATTGAACAAAATGATGTTTCACAGAATGATGTTGACGCTACTATTAGCATGGTCACTGATAGCAGTGTTACTGATTGGCTATAATAAAATTGCACGCCACAATCGTTGCAAACGACTCAAATAAAGCGTGCTGACTATAAAATACACAATGTGGTGACGACATGGGTCAGCCATGCTAGAATATTGCCATTTATGCCTTCTTATGTATTCCCTTTTATCATAGTTATTAGGATATATTTCTCATGACCGCTATTCAGTTTATATTGATTGCCATTGCCGCGTTTATCGTGCTCGCAGGGCTGTTTATGGTCATTCGCAGCTTTAAGCGCCGCAAAACGGCTGAGGCTGCCGCGGTCAATTATGATAAAAACGGTATTCCTATCATACCGCGCCACGAGCGTAATATCGTCGATGAGCCAGACTTAGAAGATACCGTCGCTGGCGAGACTAGCATCGGTCCTGATCGCAGTTATTTGGATGCCGTCGTCGAAGAAGAACCTTTGACCCAGACGCATACCACTGTCGATACGCAGTTGACCGCTGGGCGTGGTGAGACTAATGACGTTAATCATGACGTGATGGCTGATACCGATTATGCGCGCTGGCAGGACGAACAACAGCGTAGCGATAATAGCGAGTTTGCAGAAACGGCGCAGCAGATGCAAATCGAGCAAGAGCCTGATGCCTTTTCTAGCCTGATGTCGGCGACTGACAATTTGATGCCGTCGATTGATACGGCAGAAGAGCCAAGCTTTGATAATAATAGTCCGATATTGGATCAGCATCTGTCAGAGCCTGTTGATGAAGCGCAAAACGGTCCATTGATTAATGCCAAAGACAATATCAATATCACTATTTTGCCGCATCAATACCGTGACCGTCCAACAGCAGTGATACGTGGTCGCGATTTATTGGCGTTAATCGATAAATATGGCTTACGCTATGGGGCGATGAATATGTTCCATCGCTACGAGCAAAAAGACGGCACCGGTATGCTGTGGTTTAGCATGATGGGCATCACCGATAGTGGCATCGCACCTTTTGACCCGCATAGCGTGGCGACCAATACCTATAATGGCGTGGTAGTGTTTTTATCGTTGCCGCATCCGCAAGCGCTGCGTAGCTTTGATAGTATGATGAGCATTGCCTATATGATGGCAAGTGATTTGGACGCGATTATGCTCGATGAAGAGAACGAACCAATCACCCCTGAATACAAGCAGCAACTGCGTAATCAAGTTCGTGATTATGAGGGTTAGCAGCTTAAAAGCTACGAAAGTTAAAATCTGCTTAATAGCAGAAATCATAAAAAGGGCAAATAGCGATTAACGTTATTTGCCTTTTTTAATGGACTTTAGTTTCTGCAAAATTCTAACCATAGATAGTAGACTGAGCGAGCCTGACACAGTATTTGATTTATATAGGATTGACTATACCGAGCTTCCTACAAACTTGTTATCATATCGACATCTTGAATGACAAAAAAGACCCCGACTATGACTGACGCTACCTCACCAAATAATTCTAAAAACCTATCTGCTCAAGTACAGAGTGCAACATCTAATATATCCAGTCCGGCCGATGACGGCACAAACAAGAATACAGAAATTGTCTCGCAAATGCGGTCATTTATTAAAGCTCTGAAAATACTCAATCACGCTTACTATGTGCTTGATAGTCCACATATGGAAGACAGCGAATACGACAAAATGCGCCGTGCCTTAATTGAATTAGAAGAAGCATATCCGGACCTTATACAACCTGACAGTCCGATCAATCAAGTTGGCGATAGGCCGCTCTCAGCCTTTACCCAAGTCACGCATGACATCCCCATGCTATCGCTCGGCAATGTCTTTGAGTATGATGATTTGCGCGATTTTATGCGCCGTGTCAATGATCGCCTAAGTGACGCGCAGCAAAACCCTGAATACGAGATGGAGCTAAAGCTCGATGGACTGGCGGTCTCACTGAAGTATGAGCACGGCAAATTTGTCAAAGCGGTCACACGCGGTGATGGACAAACAGGGGAGGACATCACTCAAAATGTCAAAACCATTCGTAATTTGCCATTATGGATCGCGGATGCCGCTGATATCGAGCTATTAGAAGTACGCGGCGAAGTGTTGATGCCAAAGGCAGGGTTTGAGCGCCTTAATCGACTTAGCGAGGCGAACGAAGGTAAAACCTTTGCCAATCCGCGCAATGCCGCTGCTGGTAGCTTACGTCAGCTTGATCCCGCCATAGCCGCCAGTCGTCCACTGGCATTTTACGGTTATTCGGTCAATCAAGGCTTGCCTACAAGTATCGATACTCAATCAGGAGCGCTGGCGTGGCTCACTGAGCTTGGATTTACCGTCAGCGCAGTAAGGGTAGTTGATACTCCACGAGAGGCACAAATTTATTACGAGAAAGCGATCGAAGAGCGAAACCAATTATCCTATGAAATCGATGGTATGGTCATCAAGGTAAACAGCCTTGTGCTACAGCAGCAGCTTGGGTTTTTATCGCGTGAACCGCGCTGGGCAACGGCCTATAAATTCCCCGCCGAAACCGTCATGACGCGTCTCAACGATATCGAATGGCAAGTCGGACGCACAGGTCAAATCACACCAGTCGGCAAGCTCGAACCCGTCAAAGTCGGCGGCGTCACCGTCAGCAATGTCACCTTGCATAACTTTGGCGAGATTCAGCGTTTAGATGTACGTGCAGGCGATATGGTCAGCGTGCATCGGGCAGGCGATGTCATCCCTAAGGTCACCCGCGTGTGGCACGAGCAGCGCCCAGCCGATAGCGAGCCAGTCACCCTACCTTCGACTTGTCCTGTCTGCGACTCGCCTGTCATCCTACCAGAAGATGAAGCATTAGCGCGCTGCACAGGCGGACTGTTTTGCCCCGCGCAGCAGACTGAGGCGCTCATTCACTTTGTTTCACGCCGTGCCATGGATATCGATGGGCTTGGCGCAAGTTGGCTTATTAGCTTCTTTGAGCATGGTTTGGTCAAAACGGTTGCTGATATCTATCAGCTGCACAATCATGCAGATGAGATGGTCACCTTTGAAAAACTGGGTGAAAAATCAGTACAAAACATCATCAGCGCCATTGAGGCTAGCAAACATACCACGCTGGCTCGCTTTATTTACGCGCTAGGTATTCGTGGCGTTGGCGAAGGTACGGCACAGAACTTTGCCCAGCAATTTGGTGACTTAGATAGTCTTATGGCGGCCAGTATCGAAACCCTGATTAAAACGCCAGATGTTGGCGAAATCACCGCCGAGCTGACGTATAAATTCTTCCGTGCGCCGCACAATATTGAAGTCATCACCGCGCTGCGTGAAGCAGGCGTGCACTGGGATAAGGTCGAGCAGGTCGCATCAGAAGGACTACCGCTTGATGGGCAAACATGGGTTATCACGGGTGCGCTCGATAGCATGGCGCGTGATGAAGCCAAAGCCAAACTACAAGCGCTGGGTGCAAAAGTCTCAGGCAGTATATCGGCAAAAACCACTGCGCTACTAGCAGGGGATAAGGCTGGCTCTAAGCTCACCAAAGCGGAAAAACTGGGTGTGAAAGTGGTGAGTGAAGATGAGTTCTTGGTGTTGGTTCGGAAGTAGAGCAAGTAGAATTTAGTTTACTAATGAAGCTATATTAACTAAGATATATTTAATAAACATTTATTCGCCTAGTATACTAAGAGTAAGGTATATTTACTTACATGGATTATAGATTAAATTTGATAGGAAGATAAAGTGAGTGATAGAAGTGCTATTCATACAATAAAAGGTTATTTTTATCAGTTTGACTATACTATTCTTCAAATTCTTAATCAGGAAAATATAAGAAACAGTCTAACTGTCGAAGCAATAGAGGATCTTGATATCGAAACAGCAGATGAAAAAACTGCTATACAATGTAAGTATTATGAAAAAACTGAATATAATCATTCAGTTATTGCTAAACCTATTCAATTGATGCTAAAAGATTTTATTGAGCGAAAAAGAAATGGTAGCCAAGAAATTAGGTACAAAATTTATGGTTACTATAAATCTGGACAGGATAAGCTGATAGAGCCAATTAGTGTAGACTTTCTTAAGTCTACATTCCTTACTCATCAAAAAGATAAGGTTGAGTATAAACATCATGAAATACTTCAAGCTAAAGATAATGAACTCGAGCAATTCATTTCAATTTTAGACATTGATATTGATGCTTCTGAGTATACCCATCAATTAGAAATAATCGTTAAAAAACTGATAGAGATATTTGACTGTGATATTTTTGAAGCTGAGCATTATTACTACAATAATGCTTTAAACGAAATAAAGAAACTATCTATAGAATCCAAGATTGATAATAGAAAGACTTCAAAATCAAGTTTTCTAGAAAATATTGATAAAAAACAAGTAATATTCAATAAGTGGTTTCTTCAGCTAAAAGGAAGGGAGAAGCATCTAAAAAACTTAAGAAATAGATTTTTTTCGAGTCTTAATGTTGAGTGCTTTAATAGGTTTTTCCTAATTGAAGTTGATATTGATAAATATAATAGATCAGAGTTAATAGATTTGATATTAGTTATTTCTAATAAATATAGCAAGGTAACTAAAAGAACACCTGAGAGGTTTTGTCCGTTTATTTTTATAAGCAAACTGAATGAAACGGAAATTATTGAAATAAAAGAATATTTGAGAAACTCAGGAAAATTATGTATTGATGGTTATGACTTTCAAGGAGCTAATTTTTCAACAAAATCAATGCTAAAACCTATTAGCTATGAAAATCCAATACATATAAAATTTTTGAATAATAGTAAAGACTTAGAGGCTATGGTAGAAGCTAGTAATAAAATAGTACATATCTATCAATTCTATTTACAGCAACCATTTTTCTACTATGAAAATGATAATATGAAACATATTAAAATTGAACTAAAGGAAATTAACGATATTAAGGAAGTAATCTGATGAATACAGCAGGCATTAATGCTATTGAAAAATTAAACGCTGAAGTTATTGCAGTATCTCCAGATAAAGTAAAGATTTCTGTAGACGACTTAAAAGCTTTTAGTCTGGCTGATGAATCTCTTAAAGTCGGTTCCTACCTAAGAATCTCCGATAATGAGAATGTAGTACTCATTGGTATCATTGAAAATTTCTCAATTGAAATAACTGATGATGGTAGACGCAGTTACTTGTTAGAAGCTCATCCATTAGGTATCATCAAAGATGATAAGTTTATTCGTGGTGGAGATTCAATAGCTATTCCACCAAAAAAAGTTGAACCTGCTACTGTTGAAGATATCAAAAAAATATATGAAAATTCTGTAGAAATAGAAAGTAATTTTTGTTTCTCTAAATTGTCCTCAAATCCAAATATAAGTGTACCTGTAGATGGTAATAAGTTTTTCAATAAACATATCGCTATAGTTGGTTCAACAGGATCAGGTAAGTCTCATACAGTATCTACAATACTTCAAAAAGCTATTTCCCAAAAAAGCGGAGATTTTGAACTAAATAATTCTCAAATAATTATTTTTGACGTTCATTCTGAATATAAATCTGCATTTCCTAATGCAAATGTCTTAGATATAGGAAGCTTGGTTTTACCTTACTGGATGCTCAATAGTGATGAGTTAGAAGATCTTTTCTTGGACACAGAGGCTAACGATCACAACCAACGTAATGTTTTTAAACAGGCAGTCGTGAATAACAGAAAATTTCACTGTGGCGATCCTTTGAAAAAGGCTAAAATACACTATGATTTCCCATCTTTTTTTAACTTAGACCAAGTACTGAATTATATTAGAAATAGGAATGATGAAGGAAAAGATAAAGACCATAGAATAATTTGGGAAAAACCTGATGGAAACTCATTTGATTTTTCAGAAACTACAGAATTCGAACTTTTTAATGATGACGTTAAATGTGTTACTACCACTGCTAGCGGAACACTAAATGGAAAGCTAATAAATTTTTTGAATAGACTGGAAAGCAAAATAAATGATAAAAGATTGGATTTTATTTTAGGAGAAAAATCGAAAGAAATAAGCTTCGAAGAAACTTTAAAGCAGTTAATGGGTTGTTCTGGAGATAGTATTTCGAATGTAACAGTTCTTGATTTAAGTGGTGTTCCTTTTGAAGTTCTTAGCGTTACGGTCTCTCTAATCTCTAGAATTATATTTGAGTATGGGTATATTTATAAGCGTCTAAGATGCGATATAAATCCTAATGAAACTATTAATAATGATGTTCCAATTTTGTTGGTTTACGAAGAGGCACATAAGTATGTTCCAAAAAGTGACTTAGTTAAATTTCGTGCATCTAAGCAATCAATAGAGAGAATCGCAAAAGAAGGTAGAAAATATGGTATTTCTCTACTTTTAGCTAGTCAAAGACCATCTGAAATATCTGAAACTATTTTTTCACAATGTAATAATTTTATCGCAATGAGGCTAACTAATCCTAATGATCAGAGCTATGTGAAAAAGCTCCTACCTGATACACTGGGTAATTTGATAAATATGATGCCTGCTTTTAAAGCAGGTGAAGGGCTATTGTTAGGTGATGCAGTTGTGCTACCTTCAATTATTCAAATCGATAGATGTATAAATCCACCTTCGTCAAATGATATTCCATATTGGAAGCTATGGAAAGAAGAATGGAGAGACTTAGATTTTGAAGCTATAAAACAAGAATGGTATAAGTAAGTTATATTTCAAATTAATTTTTTAATTTAGAATTGGATGTAATATGGGTTAAATCAAACCCATTCTACTCATTCAAGATTTGTCCAATTTCTATTCCACCACCTCCCTATGCCCCTTAACCTCACCCTTCTTACTATCTGGCTGAATCACGATAGGTAATACCAATCCCTTAGCAAAGTCATCGGACAGCACATAATCATAGCTGCTGGCAGCGACCTCAGGCGTGGTATGAATGATAAGTGTCATGTCTTTATCATCGGTCAGCTCGTGTGAAAGATAGGTCTCACTCAGCTGATCCAAAGCTTTGGATAGCGCCTCGTTGCTTGCCATACTTATCGTGAGGTTATGTTGAGCGGTCGCAGCATCCACTTTGAAGTAATCCGCATAATCACGGACGTTTTGACTATCGAGCGCAAACGGATACTGATAATTGGTGGGATCAGCAGGCTTTTCATCACTCGCGACCAACGACCAGTCGACAGTATGGACTGCTGGCGTTGAGGTTTCTGCTGTCGTCACGGCTGGCTGGGAGGTTTGTTCGGTGGTCTCAGCACTGTTGTCGCAGCCGGTTAACGCCCACATACTGGCAGTAGTCATTATTAATGTACTCATTAAGCGCTTAACCATCGACGTATCCTCTTTATTATTGGATGAGCATTTTATATATCAGTCTTTTTATAACAGTGCTTTCTATATAAGGACTATTTTGACAGCTTTCTCACTGCTTCACTAGCGAAATGCAGCAAACGCGCGCTTGTTATGAAAATATCAAAACAATCGGCATATTTTTAAAAAATGCGCACAAAAAAACAGCCACCATATGATGACTGTTTATAGTATTGCTCAGTTTAATAATTGTAGGTTTATCATTATTAATGAACGATTAAACCAAAATTATTATCTGCCTATCTGACAGTTTACTTGATATTCTTTACCGTCAGCCCACTTCATGGCAAAGATACCTTTATCGCCTTTCATGTGCCATGCATAGACGACTTCTGAGTTTGATTCGTTGACATAGCTCGCGGTGTCACCTTGGACGCCACCATTTAAGATGATTGGTTGGTCGGCCCAGTTTACTTTAGGTAAGGTCGCGTTTAGCATGACTTGCTTTTTATTAATGGACTGTTTTGCCATGATTTTACTGTCGTCAGTACAGGTATAAGGGGCTGGTGCCATACGATCATAAGCGGCGTTAGTGACACTTTCTGAAGCAGGCGTATTTGATGACTCTGGCGTAGTAGGGACGGTGGTGGCACAAGCGCTCAATAAGGCAAGGGCAGGTAGGGCAGTCGCGAATTTAGTTAAAGTATGCACTGTTTTCTCCAAAAGTAGCTATTATGATAATTTGTCTAGGGTTATTTATTTGTTCTTAATAATGCGTTAAGCATATGACGTCATGGTAGCGAAAACGTGGTCAGAGCGGTGTTAGAAATTGTTTGTTACCTGTTAGCTTTCTTACTTAACCGATGACTAATGTAATTTATAGTCTGAGTCGTCCGTTATTTAGATAATTGAGTAACCTAGCCAATAAAAATCGCCCATCAACGATTAAGCTGATGGGCGATTTTTATTAATAACGAGCGTTGAGCTGTCGCAAACCAAGCTTAGTTTATAACCTTGGTTTGCTAATATAATTACTTTGTTTTGCGCGGTGGCAGACCCGTATGCTGCGTTTGGAAGTTGCCTTTGCTCACTTGCTTCTTGGTGTTTTTTACAGCGCTCGAGCTATTATTGGTGCGCTTCACCGAATCATTACCTAGGCGGCTGTTCTTTTTACGCGCTGATTGATAGCTGTCTTGTGCCGCATCACGACCTTCTAAGCTGGCGTTAAAGGGCGGAATCAAGCAGCCACGGTTTTTGCCAATCAAGTCACTACGGCCCATGTCTTGCAGTGCTTTACGCAATAATACCCAGTTCTTTGGATCATGAAAGCGCAAGAACGCTTTGTGCAATTTTCGCTGCTTGCCCGACTTGACGATATCCATGTCACCTTCACTGCGGCTAATCTTATGCAGCGGATCTTTATGCGTATGATACATGGTGGTCGCCGTTGCCATCGGACTCGGATAGAACGCCTGCACTTGGTCAGCGCGATAGCCATGACTTTTTAGCCACAGCGCAAGATTCATCATATCTTCATCTTTGGTGCCCGGATGGGCGGCGATGAAGTAAGGAATCAGATATTGCTCTTTGCCTGCCTCTTGGCTGTACTGCTCAAACATGGCTTTGAATTTATCATAGCTGCCCATGCCCGGCTTCATCATCTTTGATAGCACGCCTTCTTCTGAGTGCTCAGGCGCGATTTTTAGATAACCACCGACATGATGGCTGACCAACTCTTTGACATATTCAGGGTCTTTTACTGCCAAGTCATAACGCAAGCCAGAAGCGATAAGGATTTTTTTCACGCCTTTGATATCACGCGCTTTACGGTATAGCTTGGTCAAATTACTGTGATCGGTGATCAGGTTTTCGCAGACGTCAGGATAGACACAAGATGGCTTGCGGCAATTCTTTTCAATGGTATCGTCTTTGCAGTTTAGACGATACATATTAGCCGTGGGTCCACCAAGATCCGATATCACCCCAGTGAAGTTGGGTGCGGTATCACGAATCGCTTCCACTTCACGCAAGATAGACTCTTCTGAGCGGTTTTGGATAATGCGGCCTTCGTGCTCAGTGATCGAGCAGAAGGTACAACCACCAAAGCAGCCACGCATGATATTGACCGAAAACTTAATCATGTCATAAGCAGGGATGCGTGCATCACCATAGCTCGGATGTGGTAGGCGTGCATACGGCAAGTCAAATACGTAATCCATCTCTTCGGTTGAGAGCGGAATCGGTGGTGGATTGAGCCAAACGTCAATAGAGGTGTGTGAGTTGCCAGCGCCGCTACTATGACGTTGCACCAGTGCGCGGGCGTTGCCCGGATTGGTCTCCAAATGTAAGATACGACTCGCATGAGCATAGAGCACAGGGTCAGATTTGACGTGCTCATAATCAGGCAGACGAATCACGGTTTGCTCACGCGGCGGCATTTTAAGTTTATGCTTGCGTGCTGTCATCGGCTTATTAAAGCCACGCATTTGCACGACTTGCGTTTCTTCATCGACTTGATGCGCATTGATAATTTTATTGGTAACTGGTTCAGACACAAAGCCGGGATACTGTGAAGCCATTCCTGACAGCGCTTGCCCAACGGGCGAGTCGCTCGGCTTTTCTTGCTCGATTGAGCATTGATCCACGTCTTCGGTCATGACGTATGGGTTGATAATCGGATCAACACGGCCGACAGTATCGACATCGTTACTAGCGACTTCGGTCATATCCGCTTGCCAATGGCGGCGCGTCGGGGTCAACAGATAGGACGTACCACGCAATTTGCTCATTTGCTCAAAGCTATAGCCTTTCGACAGACCATGTACCACATCGACGATGGCACGCTCAGCATTACCATACAATAAGACATCGGCACGGGCATCGAGCAATATGCTGCGGCGAACTTTATCTGACCAATAGTCATAGTGGGCGATACGGCGTAGACTGCCTTCGATACCGCCCAAGATAATCGGCACATCAGGATACGCTTCGCGGCAGCGCTGGCTATAGACGATAGCGGCGCGGTCAGGGCGTTTATTGGCGACGTTGCCTGGAGAGTACGCATCATCGCTACGAATCTTGCGATCAGCGGTATAACGGTTAATCATGCTGTCCATATTGCCCGCCGTCACACCGTAAGCATAGACAGGTTTGCCCAGTTCCATAAAGGCATCTTTGCTCTTCCAGTCTGGCTGGGCAATGATACCGACGCGGAAGCCTTGTGCTTCTAATAAGCGGCCGATAATCGCCATGCCAAAGCTTGGATGGTCGACATAGGCATCGCCTGAGATGATGATGACGTCACAAGCGTCCCAGCCCAAATCATCCATTTCTTTACGGCTCATCGGCAGATAAGGCGCAGGCTCGTAGCAGCTCGCCCAGTGTTTGTCGTAGTCGTAAAGTGGCTTGGTGCCTTGTTTAAAGGCGGTGCGGGCGATGGTATCGGCAGACATGGGCAGACCTGTTAATTAAAAAGTGGCACTAAAAATAAGCCGTTATTGTTATTCATTAACAACGGCTCATTTAAAAGCGCTCATTTTAACATGAATCGCACTCATGATGCGACCTATTCTATGATGGGCGATTAATGATAAGTTATTGATAGTGTAAGACAATCTATGAATAAAAAGGCTTTTAGAAACCAACCATCTTTTCGTTCTAAATCATCGTTTATAGTAAGGAATTACTACTCTAATAACTGGAATGGGAAAGTCACCACATCAAATGCTAGGGCGAAAGGCAATAAAACTAACTTTTGAGCCGTATTCGTACCACTACGAGTGACTTGGTCTTGCTGCGTTTGTGTATGGAAGCTGACCATATAAGGCTTGCTTAAAGCGCGATAATTCGACTGAATTAGGCTTAAATTACTGACTTGTGGATAGATAGCGCCTTTGACAGGGATACTAAAACAAAAGCGCTGAGCGTTCATGCGCAGATCGCTGGCGGAGGTGCATTCGCGGCCACTATTTTGTAAAAAGAACTGATAGTCAGAACGCTTAAATTCATCCTTTAATTTGGCGTAAGACAGCTTCATTTCTCCCTGAAAATACCCATCATTATTGGGCACAGCAAAGCTCATGTCATTATCGACTTGGATGTTCTTTGGCGTCAGATTGGTGAGCAAATTGACCATTTCTGTCCCGCCTTGGGTCAGCACGTAGCTGTTCTTTTCACCGACGATCACCATGGTCGCATTTGGCGTTTTTGGCAATGCTTGCGCAGGACGACCAAAAGCCACGATTTGGTCTTCAGACAACACACTCTTAGTCGTGGTTGTGCTGACACGGTTATTGTCTTCTAACAATGAACTGGTGGCACAGCCTGAGCTGGCGAGCAATGCCGCGAGCGACGCCCCTGTTATCACTGTTTTAAAACTTAATGCTTTTAGTGCTGGATTATCACTTTCTTCTTTTTTAAGGGCACGGGTACTTTTAGTCATACTACGACTTCCTTGTCTACTGTCAATGGACTATTGAGGTGGCAATTATTGTTTACTGCCAGACTTTCGTTGATATCGTACCTTTTTTAGTAGTAACTTATCTACTTTTAATTAACTCAATAAACCAATGCTTGTTGAGATTGCTAATCAAGCAAAATCTTTGTCCCACTTTTAGTAAAATTCATCACAAATTGGCTTTTAAAGTTGCGTACATTGTTCTCATAGGTGAGCAGACCAGTCGTGAATCGATGATAATCGCTCATATTTCTGGCATTGACCATCAACATAAAATCCGCATCACCGGACACTTCATAGCAGCTCATCACTTGTGGCTGCGCATTCATCAAGCGCTCAAATCGATGTTGCATCGAGGTATTTGAGCGCGCCATCTCTATCATTACCACGGCAGTCAGGCCGTAGCCAACCTTATTTGGATCCACTATAGCGACTTGCTTAGTAATGACGCCATTGCTTATTAATGCTTGGATGCGGCGTTGGGCAGTAGCGATAGACACATGCACTTGTTCTGCCACCGTTTTTAATGGCAAGGTCGCATCATCTTGTAGCAAATTTAAAATCGCTTTATCGATATCATCTAAAATTTGGCTCATTGTATGCTCTCTTCTAAAAAGTATTTTTGTTAAAGATTTTTATAATTATTATCACTATAAGTCAAAATTTAAGGAAATATTTGGTTTTGAGAGTCATAAAAGATAAATTTATTTATGAATAGCTTTATTTGGAGATAATTTATCAATATCGTTCAGTAAAATAGACACCACTAATCAAAGCTTGGCAAACAAAGCCTAGTAATCAAAGCTTAGCCATAATAAATACAGGCTAATAGCGGGTTTTCTAAAATCTATTTACATGTACGGTGTCTTTATGTCTATCTTAATGCTATCTAACGTATTCGCTAATACACTCGCAACGACTGTTTCGCGCTTGCCACTGGCTACTATCTGGACAGCAGGCAGCACACAGCAACGTACGTTAATCATGGGCGTGGCCTTAGCAGTATTGTCGAATTTGTTGTTTGGCGTACTTTATGCTTACAGCAGCTTTTTAGCGCCATTGTCAGGTACGCAAGTCTTTATCTGGCGTATGCTAGCGATGTGGGCGGGACTGATAGGCTATTTGCTAATTAGTGGGCGCTTGGGTTTGCATATGGATAAGTTAAAAGCGCTAGGTACTGTGAAGCAGTGGGCGTGGTTGTTATTGCCAACACCGATATTCCTCAGTCAGTTTTGGTTATTTATGTGGGCACCGGTCAATGGGCAAGGCGTTCAAACCGCAATGGGTTATTTCTTATTCCCACTAATGATGGTTATATTTGGCTGCGTCTTTTTTGGCGAAAAGTTAAGCCGTCTGCAATGGTTGGCGGTTGCCTTTGCCGCTGTCGGCGTCGGTAGTGAAATTGTACGTACGCACAGTGTTTCTTGGGCCACGCTTTGGGTCTGTGGCACGTATCCTATTTATTATATTTTGCGTCGTCTGCAAGGGATTGGCGCGGTGACTGGACTATTGGTTGATTTAACGATATTCGCGCCATTTGCCTTGGTTTATTTATTTTTATTCGCGCCGAGCAGTTTGAGCGTGGTAAGTGGTTCTGGTTTCTTTATTATAATGCTGGCGGGATTGGGTGTACTTAGTGTGCTGGCTATGAAAACCAACGTCGATGCCAGTCAAATGCTCCCCGTGAATGTCTATGGCATGATGAGCTATATAGAACCAGCATTATTGTTTATACTGGCCATCACCGTCTTGGGCAATCCATTTGAATCAGCAATGATTTATAGCTATGGGCTCATTTGGTTGGGTATTGCTTGTTTGATTAGCCATGGTATTCGTCAACTGCGCCGTGCTCAAAAAGAGTCGAAGATCAATAAAATAGCTCAAGCAATCTGATTTTTAACAATGCAGCTCAGTCTTATCAAAACGCTATTTTTTCAAATAAAAAAGGACGATTCAACAGTATGCTGAATCGTCCTTTTTACGTTAGAGTAAAGTGAATGGTTTCATTCATCTATTAATCTAAATGCTGTTTAAAGCCGCGCTGCTTATCACGTTCCCAATCACGGTCTTTTAGCGTTTTGCGTTTATCATGTTGCTTTTTACCCAGTGCCAAGCCAATTTGACATTTAACCAGCGAGTTTTTCCAATAACAAGACAACGGTACGCAAGCATAGCCCTTTTGATTGACAGCGCCAAACAGCTTTTCAATCTCGCGGCGATTGAGGAGTAGCTTACGGGTACGAATGCTATCAGGACTCACATGCGTTGAGCTAGATAACAATGGCTGGATATGCGCGCCAAATAAGAAGGCTTCATTATTGCGGAAGATGACATAGGCTTCAGTAATCGTCATTTTACCTGCACGAATGGCTTTGACTTCCCAGCCTTGTAGCGCCAGACCTGCTTCAAACGTCTCTTCGATGAAGTACTCGTGGCGCGCCTTTTTGTTGGCACAAATTTGATTGTCCGGTTTTCTTGATTTTTTTGACATAATTTCTCCATAAGGGCTGCAAAATATATTGCCCTTGTCTAACAGTCCTCATCCGAACCCTTTAATATGGATTGTCTTTTATTATAAATAATAAGAGGGATGAGTCGAACCGCCTATTGTAGCAAAGCAGTTCACAAAAATGTAAGTCGGCTGTTAGGACAAATGTAGCAGATGAGTATTAAGTTTGGGCAAAATTTGCTAGCATATAGCGTAATATTACCGACTACATTAGCCACGTTATGAGCCATCCTACTGCTGCCAATTCCTCAAAGCTACATACCAAAATTTTATATCCTGGTACCTTTGACCCCATTACTAATGGTCATGTCGACTTAGTCAAGCGAGCAACCAAGCTGTTCGACGAGGTCGTCATTGCCGTTGCTTCAGGTCATCATAAAAAACCGCTATTTAATTTTGAAGAGCGCGTTACCTTGGTCGAAACCGTATTTGCCGATTTACCGCAAGTATCGGTGATTGGTTTTGAAGGTCTGCTGGTCGATTTTATGCGTGAAAAAAATGCCACTGCTGTCTTGCGTGGTCTACGGGCGATGTCGGATTTTGAATATGAGTTTCAGCTGGCCAATATGAACCGCGAGCTCGATGAAAACTTTGAAGCAGTATTTTTGACCCCATCTCAGAATTATTCGTTTATCTCGTCTACCATGATTCGCGAAATTGCCAAGCTTGGTGGTGATGTGACTAAATTTGTCCCTCAGTGTGTCTCACAAGCCTTTGCTGAGAAACTTGATCTTAAATAGATAGAATATTTGCTGATAACTATTCGTCAGAATAGCTAAAACGGTCAGTATTTATTGTTATCTGTAATATATAAGGAGCAGTTTATGGCACTATTAATTACGGATGAATGCATCAACTGTGATGTCTGCGAGCCTGCCTGCCCAAATGAAGCCATCTCAGAAGGCGATGATATCTATGTCATCGATCCCGATTTATGTACCGAATGTGTTGGTCATTTTGATGAGCCACAGTGCGTGGTCATTTGTCCCGTTGACTGCATTCCTCATGACCCTAATCATGTCGAAACCGAAAGCGATTTGATGTCTAAATACAAACGTATCACTGGTCAGTAATGCGTTGCCAATCGTGCCTTTGAGTTAATAGTTATTTTAAAATAAAATCGATACGTTAAAAATCGATACATTAATAGATAGGTGCGATTGGTATAAACTTCCTTTGCTTGCTGTTATCACAGAGGCTACGAAAAACTCATCCCAGTCGCAACGTGTCCGTTCTAAAGTAAATCCACTATATAAAAATGCTAAAAACTAGGAATAATATGACGAATACGGATATTCAAATGGTAGTACGCTTTTTTAAAAATAAATGCTTGTCGTTTGAGCGCGTACTATGAGTGTTGATGCTGCTACCAGTGATTTTGATCAACAGCACCTTTGGCATCCCTACGCCAGCCTGCCGCCCACCTATCCAAATATCGTTATTGATCATGCAGAAGGCATTTATATTGTCACGCAAGATGGTACGCGTCTGATTGACGGCATGTCATCTTGGTGGGCGAGTGTCCATGGTTATAATCATCCAATGCTCAATGCCGCGATGATTGAACAATTGGGCAAAATGGCGCATGTCATGTTTGGCGGCTTGACCCATCAGCCAGCGATAGATTTAGGCAAAAAGCTGCTAGCTATTGTACCTGCTGGACTCGATGCGATATTTTATGCCGATAGCGGCAGTATCGCGGTAGAAGTGGCGCTAAAAATGGCATTGCAATATCAAATTGCCACTGCGCGTCCGCAAAAGTGCCAGTTTGCCTCAACGCACTCTGGCTATTATGGCGACACGTGGCATGCGATGAGTGTTTGCGATCCTGTTAATGGCATGCACAGCCTGTATGGTAAACAATTACCGATGCAGCACTTTGTGTCTGCGCCGCCTTTAGGATTTGAGCGCGGGCTAAATCAAACTACACGTGATGAATTAATAGTGTTTTTTGCTAAAAATAGCGATCAACTTGCCGGATTTATCATTGAGCCTATTATTCAAGGCGCAGGCGGTATGCGCTTTTATAGCCCTGAGTATTTACAACTACTGCGTCAGCTATGTGATGAGCATAACGTGCTGCTCATTGCTGATGAAATCGCCACAGGCTTTGGGCGTAGTGGCAAGCTGTTTGCTTGCGAGCATGCCGATATTAGTCCTGATATTATGACCATTGGCAAAGCACTGACGGGTGGTTATATGACCTTTGCCGCGACTTTATGTACGCGCCATATTGCTGACACCATCAGCCAAAGTGATTATCCAGCCCTGATGCATGGCCCGACCTTTATGGGAAATCCGCTGGCTTGTGCGGTCGCTTCTGCATCGATTGATTTAATTTTGTCCTATGATATCGAAGCTCGTACGGCAAATATGCAAACCGTAATGGAACAACAACTCGCGCCTGCAGCGACGTTAGCTGGCGTTGAAGAAGTACGTTGTTTGGGGGCGGTAGCCGTCATTGAGCTTAATGACGCGGTTAATATGCCAGTATTTCAATCTTTACTTATTGAACACGGCATCTGGGTACGACCCTTCGGTAAGTTGGTTTATATCATGCCGCCCTATATGACTACTGACACTGAATTAGTAACGTTATGTCAGTCATTGTTAACGGTGGTTCGTGTTTATTTAACAAAGCAAGGTCAACTATGAGCGTGCTATTTATCTCTGGTATCGATACCGATATTGGCAAGACTTACGCTACCGGCATGGTAGCAAAGGCGCTGATGCATCAAGGTGCTAACGTCATCACTCAAAAGTTGGTACAAACAGGCGTTAGCGTCAATTGTGATACTGGTGAGATGAATATTGCCGATGATATTGTCACTCATCGTCAATTGATGAATATGCCGTTGCAGCCTTGTGATTTAGACTTTACCACGTGTCCGTTTCGCTATGAGAAACCTGCGTCACCGCATTTATCTGCTGCGCTTGCTAATGCCGTTCTAGACCCTGAAATCATCACCAAGTTTACGCAGCAATTGCAACAAAGCTACGATATAGTGCTATTAGAAGGCGCAGGCGGATTGCTTGTACCGATCACTGAGCAATTATTAACCTTGGATTATATTGCCACTCAAGGTTATCCGGTCATTTTAGTCACATCAGGGCGGCTTGGTAGTATTAATCATACTTTGCTGAGTTTAGAGGCGATTAAAGCGCGTGGTTTGACGGTACATAGCGTCATTTATAACCATATTCATGACAGTGCTGCCCAGACGGATAAGCAAATAGCTGATAGCACGATTGATTATTTAAAAAACTACTTAGCGCAAAATTATCCAAACACACATTGGTTACAGCTGTCACGCCAAGATAAAGACCAGAAGAATGACAATGATTTAATATTACCGCTGAACTTTCTTTAGATCCTGATTCAAGTCATTTGGTAAAAAAGTGAAATAAACGCAAAAGATATTCCTAGACAGCCATTAGTTTTGCTATACTAGCGCGCTTGGTAGACTAGACAATCGCCGCTGCACACTGGCAACAGATGCGCAGGGGAGGAAAGTCCGGGCTACATAGGGCAGCGTGCCAGCTAACGGCTGGGCAGGGTAACTTGACGACCAGTGCAGCAGAGAGTAGACCGCCCCGCGCAAGCGAGGTAAGGGTGAAAGGGTGCGGTAAGAGCGCACCGCGTGAATGGCAACATCTCACGGCATGGTAAACTCCACGCGTAGCAAGACCAAATAGGCATCGGCATGGCGCGGCCCGCGTTCGATGCGGGTAGGTTGCTTGAGCGTATTAGCGATGATACGCCTAGAGGAATGATTGTCCACGACAGAACCCGGCTTATCGGTTTACCAATTTTTTATTGTTCGTTTTTATCGTTAGTGCTATACATATTTGCTATTAATTTGAATTAAATTCCTATTTTTTGCAGATAAACGATAATTAGGGGTTGACGACAGTCGTCTCTATCGGTATTATACCGAGCCTTAAATGGCGATGTAGCTCAGCTGGTTAGAGCGCATGACTCATAATCGTGAGGTCAAGAGTTCAAGTCTCTTCATCGCCACCATTTATAGTAAGAATAGCAGTACGAAAGAAGCCAATCCTTTGTGATTGGTTTTTTTTTGGCTAAAAAACCCAATGAAGACAATATTCTAAAGTCAGTTAGATAAATAACCGCTTATATTTACTTGCTGTTTTCTTGCTTAATCATAGGTTTATCTGTTTAGACACAGATTAATTCTTGTAACTTATGTCCCGCTTACTTATCATAGGGGCTGTTTTCGGTAAAGTCCTGTAACGCTATGTCTGTACAATTACCTCCTTATCGTCCTATTAAGCACCGTAGTGGACTGAAAGTCATGGGTGCGGCATTCCATGCATTGCTCATGCGTGAGTTGCAAACGCGTTTTGGTGGTTATCGCTTGGGCTATCTATGGGCACCGCTAGAAATCATTTTTCAAATGCTTATATTTTTAGTGATCTTTGGTGTGGTTATAGAGCGAGCTGTACCAGGAATGAGTTTCCCACTGTTTCTAGTGGCAGGAATGGTTCCCTTTCGTATGTTTCAGACTATTGCGACTAGAGCATTAGGAGCGGTTGAAGCAAATCAAGGACTGTTGATGTATAGATCAATTCGTCATATTGATGTCATAATTGCTCGCTCAGCTTTAGAGTTCATTATTTACTTTGTTACTTTAGTTATCTTATTAACCGGACTTGCTTTTTTCGGTGATTATGCCAGTTTAGCAAATCTACATATCGTACTATTTTGTTGGATTACTTTGTTTTTATTTAGTTTTGGTGTTGCTTTAATCATGATGGTTGTCGGTTTTTATGGTGGTGAAATCAGTAAAATTATTGCCATACTATTTACTATACTTTACTTCACCTCGGGTATTATTTATCCCATTCATATTATTCCAGAGCCATACTTTAGTTATTTACTCTATAATCCTTTTATCCATAATATTGAGTTAATACGTCACGCTTTTGCACCTGCTTATCCTGCTTATCATATAGATATAACGTATTTTCTGAAGTGGACGGTTGCAGTAAATTTCTTAGGTCTTCTCATGTATAAAGCAGTAGAAAGAGACTTAATACGTTCTAAATAACTCATAAAGTGTGATACCAGTTTCAACTTAGGGCAAACAAATGATTGAAATTAAAAATGTTTCTAAGTCATTTATGACCAAACAGGGTAGGCATTATCTATTTAAAGATTTGAATCTGACCATTGGTGATAAGCAAAGCGTCGGTCTACTTGGCCGTAATGGTGCGGGCAAATCAACACTATTGCGCATTATCTGTGGACTAGACAAGCCCGATCACGGAGAGATTATTACTGATTCCACTATTTCATGGCCCGTTGGTGTAGCAGGTGGATTCCAAGGTAGCTTGACGGGTCGTCAAAACGTCCGTTTTGTTTGTCGGCTTTATTCAAGCGGTCCTTATATTGATGAGAAAATTCGTTTCGTCGAAGAGTTTGCAGATATCGGAAACTATTTTGATATGCCAGTTAAAAGCTATTCTTCAGGTATGCGCGCGCGCTTAACCTTCGGCTTAAGCTTGGCATTTGATTTTGATTATTATATGTTAGATGAAGCCGGTGCCGTTGGTGATGCCGCTTTTCGTAAGCGTAGTGAAGAGATATTGGCCGCGCGACGCTCACAAGCCGGGTTTTTAATTGTATCGCATAACATCGGTGATATTAAGCGTAATTGCGATATTGGTATTGTGCTAATGGATCAAACAGCACACGTCTTTGATGACACAACAGAAGCGATTGAGGTTTATGAAAAGCATGTCCACAAAGCGAAAAAATAAGATAATTGACTTCTCGCTGTTCATTGGCTTGGTGATCCTCCCTTGGGTGTTGGTGATCTTTTATGTCATGACCCTTGCACATCCGCGCTTTATTTCGACAGCTGATGTGGTCGTGAAACAAGTGAGCGAATCTAGCGTACCTTCTGGTGGCGGTCTATCGGCCTTGTTAGGTGTGAATAGCACCAGTAAAGAAGATGCAACCTATCTGACTGAATATATATTGTCCAATGATATGGTGAAGCGCCTTGATAATAAGTTTAAGTTCCGCGAGGCTTATTATGTTGACGGTTCGGATCCTATTTACGAGATTGATCCTGATGCGTCGCAAGAAGATTTACTCGAATATTTTAAAAGTCGGGTTCATATCAATCTTGACGAACAAAGCTATGTATTGTCAGTATCGACAGAAGCCTTTGATTCAGACTACGCTTTTGAGCTTAACAAAGCGATTTTGAGTGAGTCTGAACAGTTTGTAAACCGCATTTCACAAGAGGTCGCGCGTGATCAACTGGTGTTTGCCGAGACGCAACTCGATGAATCACAGGATCGCTTGAATGATGCCAAAGAACAGTTGCTCAATTATCAAAATGAAAACGAAATTTATGACCCGCAGGCCAATGCCCAAATTGTTAATCAACTGATTGGTAGCCTACAAGCGCAGCTTAGCTCATTACGCACTGAAGAGCGACAATTGCTAAGCTATTTGAACCCAGATGCGCCGCAAGTGGTGTCGTTAAGAAGTCAAATCAAGGCAGTTGAAGAGCAGATTGCTCAAGAACAAACCAAACTAACCTCACCAAATACGACCAAATTGAACCGTCAAGCTGTACAGTTTGAGACGATTAAAGCGGATGTTGAGTTCGCCACTGAGTTATATAAGTTGTCACTATCATCGCTTGAAAAGGCCCGCTTAGAAGCCTTTAAAAAAATGAAAAACTTGATTGTAATCTCAACCCCTTATGAGGCTGAAGAAGCATCCTATCCGCGTCATATTTATATTATTTGGACATCGCTGGCATTGCTTTTGATGCTTTATGGCTTTGTACGTCTAGTAATGGCAGTGGTTCGTGACCATCGTAGCTAGCTTTGAATTTTCTTACAGGGTAAGTTTTAAAATTTTTACCCTGTAAAAAGCTAAAGATTTGATGCGCTTGGCAATCGCGAACGATTTGCCAAACCAAATACCAGTAATGATCGATAGATCTGCAAAGGAATACAACGCATGAACATGAAACCACGTCCTATCGTGACCATGATTAAGGTAATCAGCTTGACGATGGCTGCGACCAGCATCTCGGCAATAGCAGCGACCAGTTATGCGGATCAAATAGCAGGGTCTAGCTTTGGTACTAGTAGCAATAGCATGAGTCAAGACCAAAACCGCAGTAACATTAATGTCTCAACGCAAGCTTTCGCTGGTGGGGTTCCGGGTCAAGCAACGACTCAAGAAGCTGTCAATGCCGCAAGCTTACCCAGTCAGTCAGTGATTAATACCACGCGTCCTTATCAAGATATCGATACTCAAGATATGATGTTTGGTGAGCAGCTATTTCGCGGTGCGTTTTCGACGACTTCTGGTTCTACCTTTAACGACAGCTATGTGATTAATCCTGGTGATAATGTACAAGTACGAATGTGGGGCGCCTATCAATATGCCGCGACCACGACTGTAGATCCGCAAGGTAATATTTTCTTACCGAATGTTGGTCCAGTCCGTATCTCTGGTGTGCAAAATGGCAGTCTACAAAACGTGGTCAAAAGTGCGGTCAGTCGTATTTATCGCTCGAACGTCGGCGTTTATGCGTCATTAGAGCAAGCACAGCCAGTGAAAGTTTTCGTGACTGGCTTTGTCAAACAACCCGGTTATTATGGTGGGCTTGCAGCAGATTCAGTATTGTCCTATTTAGACCGTGCGGGCGGCGTTGATCCAACCCGCGGCAGTTATATTGATATCCAAATCAAACGTAATGGTCAGATGTTGCAGCAAGTCAATTTATATGATTTTTTATTGGCGGGTAAATTACAGTCATTTGCATTCCGTGATGGTGACGTCATTACTGTTGCCCCACAGAAAAAAACCTTTCAAGTGGGCGGGGAAGTTCAGAACGAATACACCTTTGAGTTTGATGTAAACGACTTAACCATCGGTGATGTACTGCAAGTGGCTAGTCCCGCAGCTAAAGCTACCAACGTTAGCATCACTCGCAGTGCAGGACGCGCGCAAACCGCAGAATATTACTCCCTTGCAGAAGCGCAGAATGTTCCTGTCTATAATGGCGATCAGATGGTGGTTACCTCAGATCGTTATGCCGGCACCATCGCCGTACAAGTTAAAGGCGCACATACGGGTAATGGTGCCATGGTTGTGCCTTATGGTGCTCGTCTAAAAGACATCGTCCCCCAGTTGCAACCAAGCCCATTGGCAAAGCTGACGCATTTAACGATTTATCGTGAGTCTGTTGCTGAACAGCAAAAACGCATGATTAACGAATCGCTGGATCGTTTGGAAGAATTGACGCTTGCCAGTCAATCGACGACGCGTGAAGAGGCGGCATTGCGTCAAGACGATGCCAATTTGGTTAAGCAGTTTGTCGCCAAAGCCCGTAATGTTAAAACCACTGGTCAAATCGTCGTCGTACCGAATTCGTGGCAGGATATTATTCTGCAGCAAGGTGATATTATTGAGATACCGGCGCAAACTTCCGTTATTACGGTTAACGGTCAAGTACGAGCACAAGGGGCGCTAACCTTTAACCCAGATTATACGGTTGGTGATTATGTTGCCAATTCAGGCGGTTTCTCTGACAATGCTGATGTTAAAGAGATCTTAGTTGTTCATCAAAATGGGGCCAGTGAAGTGGTTAATACCGCTTACCGTATTCAACAGGGTGATGAGATCATGGTATTACCGAAAGTCAAAACCAAACGTGTAGAAATCGCCCGTGGTTTATCGCAAATACTTTATCAGTTAGCCATTGCAGCCAAAGTTGTACTAGATTTATAGTCACTCCTATATAACTTGAATAAGGTATCGAAAATGGCAAAAAGTGTGATAAATAAGGATAAGATGCCGCTGGCGTCACCCTTTATTGACGCACTATTTTTGCCATCAATGAAATCTAATTTATTGCCATCCAAATTATTGTCATCTAATTTATTAAAACCTGAATGGTTGGAATCTAACGCACCCAAACGTCTGGCGGTAGTCGGTAAAGGAATGCGCCGTAACAACCTTTTACTTTCAGACGTCTTACGAGCAGACCTACAGCGTTGGTATCCTTGGTCAGCTTTACAACAGCGCTTTAACGTAGGGTCTGAAACCCCGGATGCTTTTATCGGTTGGGGTCATAAAAAAAGCTATCAACGAGCAAAGCGCGCCGCCAACCGGCAAGGGCTGCCGACATTAAGTATTGAAGATGGCTTCTTACGTTCGCTAGATTCTGGGCTTAGTAGCCGCTATGGATTAAGTGTGGTTATTGATGATATCGGTATCTACTTTGATTCGACGCAGCGCTCACGCCTTGAACAGCTAATTATTCAACGTGCTCATGATTATTCAAGTGCGCATGACTTATTGTCAGACAACAAGCGCGCGCAAGCCTTAATGGCGCGTATTTGCAACGCTAAATTAAGCAAATACAATGCAGTGATTGCAAGTCCCTCATTAGATGACTTGGTGACCGAGAAAAATTCTAATATAGCGCCCACTGCTCCAAAAACGCATGTGTTGTTAATTGATCAAGTCGTTGGTGATGCCTCTATCAAAGGCGCGGGTGCTGATGGTAAGCAGTTCAAGCGCATGTTAAAAGCTGCTTGCCGTAATCACCCTCATGCCCATATTTGGATCAAAGCCCATCCTGCAGCAAAATCAGGATACCTGACCCGTTTAAAACGACCTAAAAACGTTCGACTGTTAACCCAAGCGCTTAATCCTATCGAGTTGTTGGCGCAAGTTAGCGATGTTTATACCGTCAGCTCGCACATGGGTTTTGAGGCACTAATGCTCGGCAAGACAGTGCATTGTTTTGGCGTTAATTGGTATAGTGGTTGGGGCCTGACCGATGACAGCGGTGCACCAAAGCGCTTGCTTAAAGTAGTAAAGAAGCGCCGTCAAGCGTTTGCTGCTGCCATGCTGCCGCCTGAAAAATTAACAGAATCAGGGCGACTTTCTAAGTTATTGGCAAAACCATGGAAAATACCTGAACGCCTGCCTAACCAGCGAAACAAACAATCCTCTAATAGCCTTACGGTTACGTTAGAAAGCTTATTTTATAGTGCTTATATCGATTATAGTGCCTATGTAGATCCAGCCACCAAGCAAGCCTGCGAGATTGATACCGCCATTGAGTGGTTAATCACCAATCGTTATTGGCAAGGACGTCTTGAGGGTAATTTAACGGTATATGAGTTTAGCCGTTGGAAACTGCCCTTTGTGAAAGCTTTTGTCCATCTACCTCGTACCACTTTGTTTGTAAAACCCAAGCCACGCCTCAAAAATTTACTGCATCCTGATCACTTGCGTGTTAATTATCAGCAGCCGCTACTGGTATGGGGCCTAGCCAAGCGCCAGCAAGTACAAAAGAAACGACAAAGTAAATTGGCTGAGCAACGTTCAGATATTCCAGCTATTTACTGTATGGAAGATGGGTTTATTCGCTCAAATGGTTTGGGGGCTACCTTATTAGCACCGTTGTCTGTCGTTATAGACAAGCAAGGCATTTATTATGATGCAACGCGGCCGTCAGATTTGGAAGCGCTATTACGTCACTGTGAGGCCTTGACGCCAAAGCAGTGTGCACGAGTAGAGTCACTGCGAGGCAAGCTGCTGACTCAGCGGGTCAGCAAGTACAATGTTGGCATGAATGTAGATGGCGCTGATGATCAACAGATCTCTTGGATGCAAGACGCTAAGCTATCTGGGAAATCCCGTGTTCTTATTGTCGGGCAAGTAGAAGACGACTTATCGGTACAGTATTGTGGTTCAACGATTAAAACCAACAGTGGTTTGATTGAGCGTGTACGCCAAGACAATCCTGATGCTTATCTGATTTATAAGCCGCATCCAGATGTTGAGGCGGGATTACGTGCAGGGAAGGTAACCGCCGCGCATCTAAAACAGGTACAAGCGGTCGCTTATGATACCGCAGTGCCGGACTGTTTAGAGAGTGTTGATGAGGTGCATACTATTAGCTCATTGACAGGTTTTGAAGCCTTGCTTCGTGGTTTAGACGTTACTTGTTACGGCTTACCGTTTTATGCCGGCTGGGGTTTAACGACAGATATGGATGCCCAATTATCACCGAAAGCTGACTATTTAGAGAGACGAAAACGACAGACGTCGTTGACGCTTGAACAACTGCTACACTGTACGTTAATAGACTACCCTTTGTATCGCCTTCCCAATGGTTATGGACTGGCGCAAGTCGAGCAAGTGATTGACTATTTGTATCCACCGAAAAATAACGATCTTGCCGCAAAGCAAAACCAGATAAATAATGCTTCGGTGAAGACAAGTGCCACGTCAAAAAAACCTTTAGCCATAATCAGCCAGATACCTAGCCAATTTAAGCGTCGTGCTGCCACGCATTTTATGCAACAGCGTCATCAATGGCAGCAGCGCTTACGTAAATTATCTCGTTAATAAACGCCAAGTACCTCTTATAAATCCATTGCGACAAGCAAGGGTTTTTTCGGTATAATTGTTTGTCATTTAGGGTTATTTACTCAATCCCTTTGCCTCTCTTTTGTCTGTCTATTCTTCAATCAATGGTAATCTAATACTATGGCAGCTTCGATGTCTCATTTGCTTACTCATCGACACGTCTTGCTGTTACAGGGAAAGATGGGCGGCTTTTTCAATCGCTTTTCTACATTTTTGCAGACTCAAAATATTCAAGTAAGTAAAATCAACTTTAATGCCGGTGATGCGTTTTTTTATAGCCATCCTAATACACATGAGTACACAGGTACTTTGGCGCAGTTTTCGTCTTGGCTGCAGGCCTTTATTAGCGAGCATAATATTGATGCGATTGTGTGTTTTGGTGACTGCCGCCCGCATCATACACAAGCGTCGTGCATCAGTGAAAAGTTAGGCACTTCATTTTTTGTGTTCGAAGAAGGCTATTTGCGACCCGATTATATTACCTTGCAGGAGTACGGTATTAATGGTAATTCGCGGTTAAAAATTGCCGATATTAAAGCGTTGAATAAGGCCAATGATAAGCCGTTATATACGCACAATCGATTTTATCGCTTGAGTATCGCCGCCATCGTTTACTACATTATTGCTTGGCTATACAAGAGTCGCTATCCCCATTATTCGCATTACCGAGGTATGACAGCGTGGCAAGAGGCAATAGCATGGTTAAAAGCGCCATGGCGTAAGCTGCGCGGCTATGTACCTGACAAACAACTACAAAAGAGACTGACCAAACAAGAAAGTGATAATTACTTCTTGATTAGCCTACAAGTACACAATGACTCGCAGATTACTCATCACAGTAATTATCGTGATGTGGTGCAGTTCATTGACGAAGCCATCGCAAGCTTTGCAGGTCATGCTCATGAGGCGCATTTATTGGTATTTAAGCACCATCCGTTAGATCGCGGTCATCGAGATTATCGAGAATTGGTCTGCAGTTTGGCTGCGCGCTATCAGGTCAGTCATCGCGTTTTTTATGGCTGCGATATGCATCTGCCAACCTTGATGAAGCATAGTATTGGTATGGTGACGATTAATAGTACGACAGGGCTACAGTCGGTATATCACAAAAAACCTACCAAGGTTATGGGTCGCGCGATTTACGACACCCCAAAACTGACAGACCCAAAGCCGCTTGATGATTTTTGGCGGCATCCCAAAAGCCCAGATAATGAGTTTTATTTAAGGTTTCGTGAATATCTGATTGAACAGACGCAAATCAATGGCGCTTTTTATGGCAAATCACCCTGGATGTATAAGTATTTAAAGCCAACGGATGCCACTAGCATAAGTTCTGATACCGCTAAATAACTTATCAGACAGAGCCAGCCAATGATGTCTTGGTTAAATTAAAGCCATTAATATTGCGTTGTAAAATGTTAATCTAAGCACTTATTTAATCGTTAACACTACTCAGTCGTTAATGTCAGTAGCCATTCCAATCCCTGCTAATAAAATCGCCTTACTTTACAGTGGAAAACTGCTAGAATACCTGCATACATCGGTACGCTTTAGCAATGGCTATTATTACCATTGTGCGAACCGATCATTACTCCAACATCCATTATTTAGTAGGCGCTTTGTGACTGCATTAGCCAATATTCGTAACTTTTCTATTATTGCCCACATTGATCATGGCAAATCGACCCTTGCCGATCGTTTTATTCAGATGTGTGGCGCGCTGCAAGATCGCGAGATGCAGGCGCAAGTCCTTGATTCCATGGATATTGAGCGTGAGCGCGGTATCACGATTAAAGCACAGTCGGTGACGCTGTATTATGATCATCCAAACGGTGAGCGCTATCAGCTAAACTTTATTGATACCCCGGGTCACGTCGATTTCTCTTATGAAGTCTCACGCTCACTAGCGGCTTGTGAAGGCGCACTATTGGTTGTAGATGCGGCTCAGGGCGTGGAGGCACAATCGGTCGCCAACTGTTATACCGCAGTGGATCAAGGTTTAGAGGTGATGGCAGTCTTAAATAAGATTGATCTACCACAAGTTGAGCCTGAGCGCGTCATTCAAGAGATTGAAGATATCATTGGCATCGATGCCGTTGATGCGCCGCGCGTGTCGGCGAAATCAGGTCTTGGCGTTGATAAATTACTCGAAGCCTTGGTTGAGTTTATTCCTGCGCCAACGGGTGACCGTGACGCACCGCTACAAGCGTTAATTATCGATTCATGGTTTGATAATTATTTGGGCGTCGTATCACTAGTACGTGTCCGCCAAGGTACCATAAAAAAAGGTGACAAACTTTATATTAAATCGACCAAAGATGCGCATTTGGTCGGATCCATTGGTGTATTTACCCCAAAACCATTAGATACAGGTATCTTACAAGCGGGTGAAGTTGGCTTTATTATTGCGGGTATCAAGGATATTGCTGGCGCGCCAGTGGGTGATACGATTACGCATGCCAGTACGCCAGATGTTGATCGTATTCCTGGATTTAAACAGATTACCCCGCAAGTATATGCCGGTATGTTCCCTGTTGAATCTACGGATTTTGAAAAGTTCCGTGAAGCGCTGCAAAAATTGCAAATTAATGATGCGTCATTGTTTTTTGAGCCAGACACTTCTGATGCACTAGGTTTTGGTTTCCGTTGTGGCTTCCTCGGCATGCTGCATATGGAGATTATCCAAGAGCGTTTAGAGCGCGAATATGACTTGGATTTGATTACCACTGCGCCGTCAGTTATCTACGAGATTGTAAAAAAAGATGGCAGTATTATTTACGTTGATAACCCATCAAGATTGCCCGAACCGAATAATATCGAAGAGTTCCGTGAGCCGATTGCCCGCTGTCAGATTTTAGTACCGCAGGATTATCTCGGTAACGTAATGACGCTTTGTATTGAGCGCCGCGGCGTACAGGTAGATATGCGCTTTATGGGTCGTCAAGTACAGCTGATCTTTGATATTCCGATGGGGGAGGTGGTCATGGACTTCTTTGACCGTCTAAAATCAGTATCGCGTGGTTTTGCGTCACTTGATTATAATTTTGAGCGTTATCAAGTGGATAAATTGGTTAAGGTAGATGTATTAATCAATGGTGAGAAAGTCGATGCACTTGCCATGATTGTGCACGAAACCCAATCGCGTTATCGTGGTAATGCGCTCGTTGGTAAGATGAAAGAGCTGATCCCACGTCAGATGTTTGATGTCGCTATTCAAGCGGCAATTGGTAGCCAGATTATCGGACGTAGTACCGTAAAAGCCATGCGTAAAGACGTCTTGGCTAAATGTTATGGCGGTGATGTGTCGCGTAAGAAAAAGCTGCTCTCAAAACAGAAAGCCGGTAAAAAGCGCATGAAGCAAGTGGGTAATGTCGAGATTCCACAAGAAGCCTTCTTAGCGGTACTGCAGGTAGATTAGATTATTAATAGACGAATATCGTGGCTGGTTTTACCGATATCATCGTTGGATAAGTAGCTCGCTAATAGGCAATTAAGTATGGATTTTGATTTTAATTTGATTTTAGTGCCATTAACTATTGGCTTGGGTATTATTTGGCTATTGGATAAGCTGGCGCTAAAACAGCGTAAAACACGTGGCCGCGGCCAAGAGAGCTTACTGGTACGTTGGGCCTATGATTTTTTCCCCGTATTGGCAGTAGTATTAATAGTTCGCTCATTTTTAATTGAGCCTTTTAATATTCCGTCCTCATCCATGGTACCAACTTTATATACTGGCGATTTTATTGCCGTCAATAAATATGCTTATGGAGTGCGCCTGCCGCTGACTTACAATAAGGTATTGGATACTGGCGAGCCGGAACATGGCGACGTGGCGGTCTTTCGCTACCCTGAAAACCCTAGTATTTATTATATCAAACGTGTCATTGGCTTGCCGGGTGACACAGTCAGCTATGATCAAGGTACGCTTGCTATCAATGATGTGCCTGTAACGACCAAATCTATTGATTTTGATGCCAATGCTGAGCTAACAGCACAGCTGTACCCTGCCGGACAAGTTGCCCCAGGACAAGTGCTGACGGAAGAAAATGCGGCAGCAATGGGTCAGCAAGAAGAGGGTGAAGCGCAGTATTTTCAAGAAACACAGGGTGAGCATGAGCATCTCGTTCGTTACTTGAAAGGCATGAATAGCTCACAGTATGCGCCCTTTTTGCAGCAACAAGCACCAGAAGTGGTTAGCTCAGAGGGTAACGAGTGGCGTATTAAAGTTCCTGAAGGTAATTATTTTGTGATGGGTGATAACCGTGATCGCAGTGCCGACGGCCGTTTTTGGGGCTTTGTCCCTGATGAAAACCTAGCAGGCAAGGCTGTTTATATTTGGATGCATAAGCCACCAGGTCTCAATTTGCCCACCTTTGCACGTAACGGCGCTATTGATTAAAGTTCTGAAGCGATTAAATTTATAAAGTGATTAAAGTTATAAAGCAATAGCGGCTTGATGCGTCGGTCGTAGGCTGACTTATCAATAATAGTTTCGTGCTAATATTATGATTATCGATTGAATTGAGGGCATGCTGTAGTTAAGTGCTCAATAATAATATAATAATTTACCCGTTGAGAGGTGTTATGGTGCAGCAGTTATCTGGTTTGTCGACCCAGCGCGGAGCTAGTGTGACTAGCATTGTTTTATTCATTATTGTTCTCGGTATTGCCGTCAAATTGATAATTGCTATTGTACCGGCACAGATTGGTGATTATCAGCTGACCAAGCTTTTAGGAATGGAGCTTAAAGAAGCCAATGACAAAGGTGAGACGGCCAAGCAATTCGTCGAGCGTGTGAATCGGCAGCTATCTATCAATGCTGATTATGATACCAATGCAGAAGAGGTGTTTACTTTCACCAACAAAAAAACCGGTCAGTTGGCTATTTATAAGAAATATGAAGAAACCAACAACCTTTTCGGTAACGTCGATATTGTCAATCGCTTTGAAGGTGACATTGACGCAACCGTGACAGAGTAACCTGAATAGGCAGAGTGCTTATCTGTTATTTATTTAGCAAAAATTATTTACTTTTATATTTTTTAATAGCGATTAGTTATTAACTAATCACTATTAACCAGTCATTATTGACCAATTACTTCAGTAAAACAAAAGGGATAACCACAAGCCTCGCATGAAACCAACTTCGCAGCACTCTCAGGCGCTTCCTACCTCCCAAACAAATGACCCGTCTGTTGACACGCTTATTGTTAGCTCAGAATTCATCCAACGCCTAGCGATATTAACGCGCAAACTGGGTTATGTGTTTAATAACCTTACGCTTCCCAAGCTGGCACTGACTCATCGCTCGTTCGATAGCAAAAAAAACTACGAACGTTTAGAGTTTTTGGGCGATGCGCTATTGGGTATGATTGTGGGTGAGGCTTTATACCATCGTTATCCCAGTCAAAACGAAGGGCGATTGACGCGTATGCGTGCCACCTTAGTACGTCAAGAGTCACTGGTCATCATTGCTCAAAACTTAGAGCTTTCCAACCACCTCATATTAGGGGTAGGTGAGCGCAAGGGTGGCGGTCGTAATCGCGCCTCTATACTAGCCGATGCTGTAGAGTCGCTGATTGGCGCTATCTATCTAGACAGTCAGGATATGACTATTACTCGTGATTGCGTGCTCTCATGGTATGGCGATCTGATCGATAATGTCAACGACCAAAAAGCCCTAAAAGATGCTAAGAGCCGCTTGCAAGAATGGCTGCAATCTAAACAATTCGATTTGCCACATTATGAGCTGATGGAAACGCGTGGCAATGCACCACACCAAATTTTTGTGGTGCGCTGTCAGGTAAATATTAGTAATTGTCCTGATATTACTGAATCGGGTGAGAGTCGCCGTATTGCTGAGCAAAAAGCAGCAGAGCTAATGATTAACCAGCTACATAAACTGCCAAGCTTGCCAAAAACTCGCTCATAATCTAAATCTTAAAGCCATATTTTATAAAACTTGGATTCAACATTGAAGTGCAACGCACCCGAAGCTAGATTTTACCTCAAGAGGCGTTCTAAACCCTAGCACCTTTCTAGGTCGATTATTTAAATTATCCTCAATCGACTGAACTAAGTGCGTGCATAGGTTATCAAGACGCATCGACTTAGGTAGGAACTGACGAATTAACCCATTGGTATTCTCATTCGTGCCGCGCTCCCAGGAATGATAAGGCTGAGCAAAGTAAATATCAGCCTTCAACGCTGTTGCCATCGTTTCATGGTCAGCAAACTCTTTACCGTTATCAAAGGTGATACTTAACGCCTGTTCACCTTTTAGCATGCCAATACAAGCTTGTGTGACGGCTACTGCCTTGCGATTGGGTAGCGCTTTGATCTTAGTCTCTCGAGTTGTTCTATCCACTAGAGTGACAAGCACACCTTGATGTCCACGACCAACCACCGTATCCCCTTCATAATCGCCCATACGACTGCGCGCTTCAATGATACTGGGACGGTCATTGATATCACAGCGGTTCGCTATCTTTCCGCGCCTATCAT
>NZ_AYYA01000043.1:0-19378 GCF_000511065.1 Psychrobacter sp. TB67 | reverse complement strand
AGGCCTGTAGCTCAGCTGGTTAGAGCACCGTGTTGATAACGCGGGGGTCGGCAGTTCAAGTCTGCCCAGGCCTACCATTTATTTACGGGGCCATAGCTCAGTTGGTAGAGCGCCTGCCTTGCACGCAGGAGGTCAACGGTTCGACTCCGTTTGGCTCCACCATAATAAATACGATAGTAACTATATAAACAAGCATAAACAGAAACAAATAATTCAGATATTACATCATACGATTATTTCTTTCTGTTTTATACAGAACTTATGACTCGACGAGAGCGTAAGAACTATTTAAAAACATAGATATGAGTCTGGGTTAGGAACACGTGTTCACGCGTTGTTCCTAACCTTAATAACTCACTACTTAACGACATCAGTTGTTATCCCAGTAGTGAGTTATTAAAAAAGTAAAGAGAACTGAATCAAGCGTATAAACATAGGTGATATCGTTATCATAATTAGACTTATATAACACTTTGAAGTTAAAACTTATTTATAAGTTAAGACTACTTGGGGTTGTATGGTCAAGTAATGAAGCGCACATGGTGGATGCCTTGGCAGTCAGAGGCGATGAAAGACGTGACAGCCTGCGATAAGCTTCGGGGAGGCGGCAATATCCTGTGATCCGGAGATTTCTGAATGGGGAAACCCACTTACCATAAGGTAGGTATCTTGTACTTGTACAAGAAGCGAACGAGGGGAAGTGAAACATCTCAGTACCCTTAGGAATAGACATCAAATGAGATTCCCCAAGTAGCGGCGAGCGAACGGGGAGAAGCCGATTAGTGCTAATGTAGAAGAACAGCGTGGGAAAGCTGACCGTAGTAGGTGATAGTCCTGTATTCGAAACATTAGCGTTAACATATTAAGTAGAGCGGGGCACGAGAAATCCTGTTTGAAGATGGGGGGACCATCCTCCAAGGCTAAATACTCCTGACTGACCGATAGTGAACCAGTACCGTGAGGGAAAGGCGAAAAGAACCCCTGTGAGGGGAGTGAAATAGAACCTGAAACCGTGTGCGTACAAGCAGTGGGAGCCTTAATTTATTAGGGTGACCGCGTACCTTTTGTATAATGGGTCAGCGACTTATGTTCTGTAGCAAGGTTAACCGTTTAGGGGAGCCGTAGGGAAACCGAGTCTTAATAGGGCGTTTAGTTGCAGGGCATAGACCCGAAACCGAGTGATCTATCCATGAGCAGGTTGAAAGTGCCGTAACAGGCACCGGAGGACCGAACCCACTGTCGTTGAAAAGCCAGGGGATGACTTGTGGATAGGGGTGAAAGGCTAATCAAACTCGGTGATAGCTGGTTCTCCCCGAAAGCTATTTAGGTAGCGCCTCGGACGAACACCATTGGGGGTAGAGCACTGTTTCGGCTAGGGGGTCATACCGACTTACCAAACCGATGCAAACTCCGAATACCGATGAGTGATATCCGGGAGACACACAGTGGGTGCTAACGTCCATTGTGGAGAGGGAAACAACCCAGACCGCCAGCTAAGGCCCCAAATTCCTAGTTAAGTGGGAAACGAGGTGGGAAGGCATAGACAGCTAGGAGGTTGGCTTAGAAGCAGCCATCCTTTAAAGAAAGCGTAATAGCTCACTAGTCGAGTCGGCCCGCGCGGAAGATGTAACGGGGCTCAAACTAGGAGCCGAAGCTGCGGATTTGAATTTGTTTTCAAGTGGTAGGGGAGCGTTGTGTAAGCCTGTGAAGGTGTGTCGTAAGGCATGCTGGAGGTATCACAAGAGCGAATGCTGACGTGAGTAACGATAATGCGAGTGAAAAGCTCGCACGCCGGAAGATCAAGGGTTCCAGTCCAACGTTAATCGGGGCTGGGTGAGTCGACCCCTAAGGCGAGGCCGAAAGGCGTAGTCGATGGGAAATCGGTTAATATTCCGATACTTGTTTATAATGCGATGGAGGGACGGAGAAGGTTATGTCAGCCTGGCGTTGGTTGTCCAGGTGAAAGGATGTAGGCTTACAACTTAGGTAAATCCGGGTTGTTATATGGCTGAGATCTGATAGCAAGCTGTACTTGTACAGCGAAGTGGCAAATACCATGCTTCCAGGAAAAGCTTCTAAGCAATAGTTATAAACGAATCGTACCCTAAACCGACACAGGTGATCAGGTAGAGAATACCAAGGCGCTTGAGAGAACTCTGCTGAAGGAACTAGGCAAAATGGTACCGTAACTTCGGGAGAAGGTACGCTGTTGATGGTGATAGGACTTGCTCCTTGAGCTGTTGACAGTCGCAGATACCAGGCTGCTGCAACTGTTTATTAAAAACACAGCACTCTGCAAACACGAAAGTGGACGTATAGGGTGTGATGCCTGCCCGGTGCTGGAAGGTTAATTGATGGGGTTAGCGTAAGCGAAGCTCTTGATCGAAGCCCCAGTAAACGGCGGCCGTAACTATAACGGTCCTAAGGTAGCGAAATTCCTTGTCGGGTAAGTTCCGACCTGCACGAATGGCATAATGATGGCAGCGCTGTCTCCAGCAGAGACTCAGTGAAATCGAAATCGCAGTGAAGATGCTGTGTACCCGCGGCTAGACGGAAAGACCCCGTGAACCTTTACTACAGCTTTACATTGAACTTTGACCTGACTTGTGCAGGATAGGTGGGAGGCTTTGAAGCCGAGACGCTAGTCTTGGTGGAGCCAATCTTGAAATACCACCCTGGTCATGTTGGGGTTCTAACTCAGGTATAACAATACCGAGGACAATGTATGGTGGGTAGTTTGACTGGGGCGGTCTCCTCCTAAAGAGTAACGGAGGAGTACGAAGGTGCGCTCAGACCGGTCGGAAATCGGTCGTAGAGTATAAAGGCAAAAGCGCGCTTAACTGCGAGACCCACAAGTCGAGCAGGTACGAAAGTAGGTCTTAGTGATCCGGTGGTTCTGTATGGAAGGGCCATCGCTCAACGGATAAAAGGTACTCTGGGGATAACAGGCTGATACCGCCCAAGAGTTCATATCGACGGCGGTGTTTGGCACCTCGATGTCGGCTCATCTCATCCTAGGGCTGAAGCAGGTCCTAAGGGTATGGCTGTTCGCCATTTAAAGAGGTACGCGAGCTGGGTTTAGAACGTCGTGAGACAGTTCGGTCCCTATCTACCGTGGGCGTTGGAAATTTGAGAGGATCTGCTCCTAGTACGAGAGGACCAGAGTGGACGAACCTCTGGTGTTCGGGTTGTCACGCCAGTGGCATTGCCCGGTAGCTACGTTCGGATGGGATAACCGCTGAAAGCATCTAAGCGGGAAGCCCACCTCAAGATTAGATTTCCCTAAAGAGCCGTTGAAGACTACGACGTTGATAGGCAGGGTGTGGAAGCACAGCGATGTGTGTAGCTAACCTGTACTAATTGCTCGTTTGGCTTGACCATACAACACCCAAGTGGTTTGTATCAAAGCTCTAATTAATCTATCTTGTATAAGCGAAAGCTTATAGAATATATATATTTCGATATCACCTTTAACCTTGATTCAGTTAGGTTACAAGTTGGTCGACCAATAGATAATATCTTGACGTCATAATAACATCAGACTCATATCTAACCCCCTTTGCTGACGACAATAGCGCGATGGCCCCACCTGATCCCTTCCCGAACTCAGAAGTGAAACATCGTTGCGCCAATGGTAGTGTGGTTCGCCCATGTGAGAGTAGGTCATCGTCAGCTCTCTCTTCTAAAAAGAGCCATCCTTAATTGGATGGCTCTTTTTTTTTGGCTTTTAATCGTTCAACAATAGTTGTCTATACTAGGGCGTGTCTTCAATTCATTCGATAGTCATCTAAATGGGCTAAAAATGGCTAAATCTTGCCAAACATCGTCAAATAGCTGGTTAATATCCCGATATTATCTATGCTGTTTTTCTTGTTTGACAGCAATTTATCTCATTTTTATCGCCATTTTTGAAATGAAAACACGGCCTAGAAAGCCCCATCATACATTTGTATGATGGGGCTTTTATTTAGCTATGATTTCTCCATTTTACTTCGAAATATCACGCTTGTGAGCTTAGTTAGTAGCGTTCTTATCAAATATCTGTTTCAAGCTAGTTGGCTCTTTGCGTTTAGCCATAGTTTGCTCATGGCGTGCCTTGGAGGATGCTTGATAAGCGCGTAAACGAGAATGTTGTATCTTACCAATAGGACGATTCTCTTCTAAACAGCGGAAAGTGGTAAAGCTTAAATCCTCTATCGCGTCGAGATTGCCATCGTCTGGGACGTCTTGACAAGGTATGGTCAAAGTCGCTACGGTAACGAATGGCGCATCAGACTCTTTCCATTCTTGTGTTAGCTGATCAATAGGCTGCTTTTTAAGGTTGCGGCATAATTGAATTTGTACATCGAACTGATAGTCGTGCTCGCGTATCTCTTCGATAATTGCGGGACGTATCGCTTCATCTTCGGTGAACAGGTGAATATTGGTACGCTTAATTTTTTTCATTGAAGCTTTGGTTGGAGTTACTCTGACTTTTGCCATGTAATCACCGTGACGAAAGGCACCTTGTGAAAAATAATCGTACAACCAAGCGTTCTTAGGAGGGGTGGTTGCTAGCTTTCTAAAGGCGTTGAGTGATCGCAAGCCTTCAAGATCAGGGAATTCTTTACCGTATTTAGTCAACCAATGAAAAATGAACTTACCTTTACCCAGTAGACCCTCGCCTAAGTAACCGTTTAAACCGAAATTTAGCTTTGATAAATAAGCGTAATTTTTAAGACTATTGGTAAAAAAAATTGGACTATTTACTAAAGCGTAGTCAAAAGTGGTGCTATCTTCCTCTCCTGGGGCTAATTTTTCACCTGGCACATCGAATATTTTTATCGCCAATCCTTGCCCCAGTCCCAATCGTCTATCTGCACTTACTGCCGCTGCTGCATTGGAAAATCGAATAACCGCATCGTGAATACCAGCTTTAGCGTACAGGCCTTGAGCATATTCCTTAGGAATGTCATCTAATATCTCAAATTTAGCTTTTAGACCACAATAGCTCTTGGCATGAACGGCACGAACATGATGATCGATATCGTTTAAATCTTTGCTTTTTTTGACATATAGACGAATATCATTAGTAATAGTATCAATAATTTTATTATCTTCGTCACTTAACGTAATATATTTCGAGTCATATTTGACATAATTAGGTTTAAATAGTTTTTTTAGCATATTCAGCTACCTATGTATTAGTAGATTAAAATGTGAATTTGTGACTATTTTACAAAAGTTTAGAGTCATTACTTTAAGATAAGTATTGAGAATATGTAACAGTAGATTAATTACTAAATGTTTTGAAAACATAGTGAAGCATTCAGGTTATCGACTCTGTATGGTAAAAACCATTAATGACTAAGCCGATTACCCATTGGGCATTGGGCATTGGACATTTTTATGGTCAGAGATAAGTGCTATATCATTAAAAGCTTACTTACTAGTTTGGTTTAAATTGTTAGACTGGCTAAAATTAACGACATTTATTAAATACAAGCAGAGAAAATATGGCAGTCGATTTTAGTAACACATTGATAGTGGCTATTTCTGCAACCGCCTTGTTTGATTTAGCAGAATCAGAAAATTATTTATTACAACTGTTGGAGCAACATCCTAAAAACGCTATAAAAGAATTTCGCGATTATATGGCCGCGCGTGAGAATGAGCCGTTGAATATTGGTGCAGGTTATCCTCTTATCAAAGCATTGCTAAATTTAAATCGCTATTGTGAAGATGATGCAACATGCACCTTTGATATTGAAGCGCCTTTGGTGGAAGTGGTCATTGTGTCAAAAAGTAGCCCTGATACTGGTATTCAAGTGCTCAATGCGATTCGTGAGCATGAATTAAACATTTCACGCTCAGCATTTATATCAGGAAGTCCTGTCGCACCTTATATCAAAGACTTCAATGTGGATTTATTTTTGACGACCAACCGTGATGACGCTCAACAAGTTGCAGATGCTGATATTTGTGCCTGTGCCATTCTAGATGCCACTCCCGTAAATACTTATGAGCTGGATACCAAGCAACTGCGTATCGCTTTTGATGGTGATGCGGTGCTTTTTGACGATTCAGGTGAGCTATTGTATAAACAAAAAGGATTGCGCGCTTTTCATGATCGGGAAGCCCAAATGCGCGATCTACCGATTGAAAAAGGTCCGTATGCTGAGCTATTGATTAAGCTATCTAATTTACAAGAACGTTTGCCTGCTGGTCTACAGTATTCGCCAATCAAGATAGCTCTGGTGACCGCGCGCAATGCACCTGCTGACTTACGGGCTATCAAAACGCTGCGAGAGTGGGGCGTCAATGTAGATATGGCATTTTTCTTGGGTGGGCTTGAAAAAACAGCGGTATTAAAAACTTTTGCACCGCATATTTTCTTTGATGATTCAGTAAAACACATTGATGCCGCACGTAATTTTGTTCCTACCGCCCTAGTACCTTACCATTCAACATCGTTATTGCATGCCAATAGTTACTCAACAGCGGGCAAAGATGCCTCGTTATTATCATTTAAGCCTATACATCAACCATTGTTTTCTGTGAGCCATTAAGATAAGTTGAATAAAATAATATCAATAGGATAAGAAATTATATGAATTGGCGGCAATTACTCACGCTGATCCTAGTACGAATCAAGCAAGTTATTGGGTTATATGCTTTTGTATTAGTGCCGATGTGGGGAATGTTTTTTCTTAACAAATTTGCCCTGTTTGGGCTATGGAATATTTTTGGTATTGTACCGCGCGCCCTTGATGTTGGCAGTATGATAGGAGTTTTTGCTTCATGGACGATGCATGGCAATTTTTCACATTTGCTTGGTAATACCTTAACGTTATTACAAATCCTATTTTTATTTGGGCTTTTTGAAAACAATGCTTATCGTACAGTTGTGAAGCTAATAATCGCCTCCGGCTTGGTCACTTGGGTCATAGGCTCACCACTATCGATTCACATTGGTGCGTCAGGGCTGTGTTTTGCGATGCTTGGTTATATGATAGGTGGCGCCGTGTTTGCGCGGCGTTGGGGCTATCTACTAGCTTGTATTATCATGGGTACCGGTTATTGGCTGACTATCAAACAAGGATTGATGCCGCAGCAAGGTATCTCCTTTGCGGCACATTTCGGTGGTTTATGCGCTGGTCTATTACTAGGGGCAAACTCAAAACATCAGTATACTGCTACTGCTCAGCGTTATTAATTACTGAGCATGACTAACGGCGGAGTGTTTTATGGTTTATTCATTAGCTTCTTAAACTTATTTATATCCCGTTTAGTCGCTATCGTTCAGATTAAGGACATGCCCTAGCTCTTATTATTACAAATACTGATAAATAAGGGATCATCTGTTGCTAAAGGTTGCCATTTGGTTGAACGGTTAACATGCTCATTGACCGTCAAAGTGCTGTCCTTCGCTGGCATAATATAATCGGCACGTGCTGGTGTGCTGCAATCAATGACTTGCGGAACTTGCTTAACACTCATGCGTCTTTCAAACAAATATAGATTGGTTAAATAGAGATTTGGATTGTCTATTTGCGCTCGTGCGTGACCACTGTCAGCTGCCATAAAGCGTATCGTTTGTGGTTTTACATATGACCATGGTCGAAACCACACACTCTCATCGATCTTTTTGACCACAGTCATGCCTTCTGGCAGTTGCGCGACTTGCTGATCATACCAATTATATTCTTGATGAACCTGAAATCCAAAGATACCGAGAGCAGCAAACGCTGGGATCAGCCATTTTGGTGCTTTTTTGCCTGCCAGTTTACTGAGGTGAGTTATAACAAGTGCCAACCCAGCCAAACCAAATCCGGCAGCCATGGTGGCGATAAACTCATAAAGCATAAGACTTTTCCTTAATACACGGTGAGTATAGGCCAATCATAAAATAGTAAATTTTTATTATGTCGTTCTTATAAAGCGGCTTTTTATAGATTAACTGTCACTAAACGACTGTTATCAAATAATTTCTATTACGCTATATAGATAAAAAAACACTCACAAGCAGCGGCTGCCTGTGAGTGATATGCATAAAGGATACCATACTACATACCAGAGCTTAGTGGTCCACTGCGCCGCCAGCTCCGCGTGGAGAACGAACGCTTTCAACCAATTCTTGGATATGTAATGGTGGTGCTTTAGTCGCGTAAGATACAATGAACGCAACGATAAAGTTGAGCAAGGCACCAATCGCACCAAATGATAATGGCGAGATACCAAACAACCAGTATTCTTCCGTATCAGGGAAGTTAGCCGTACCACTGATGAAGAACCAGCCTTTGAAAACAAAGATATAAACCAAGATACTAATCAGACCTGTCAACATACCGGCGATAGCGCCAAGGTTGTTAATACGCTTAGAGAAAATACCCATCATCAATGCTGGGAACAGTGAAGCACCTGCAATACCAAAGGCTAAGGCAACCACCTGTGCCGCGAATCCTGGTGGGTTAATACCCAGCCAAGTAGCCACGACAATCGCGACACCCATTGTGATACGGGCGACACGTAGCTCACCCTTATCAGTGATGTTTGGATTAAGGTTTCTCTTAATCAAGTCATGACTGATGGCTGATGAGATGGCAAGTAGTAGACCAGCGGCTGTTGATAGTGCTGCTGCCAAACCACCTGCAGCGATAAGACCGATAACCCATGGTGGCAGTTGAGCGATTTCTGGGTTAGCCAATACTAAGATATCGGCGTTGACGTCTAGCTCGTTACCTGCCCAACCTGCATTGGCAAAGCGGCCATCGACTTCTAGATCATGTGCTGTGCGAGCTTCTGCTACAGCAGCAGTGGCAGCTGCAACATCTCCGCCTTCTGCTTCAGCCGTGTTGAGTGCTAGCTGAGCCGCACCCAATCCACTGTCGTTATATAACTGAATACGACCATCGTTATTTAGGTCGTTATATTTAATAAGACCAGTATCTTCCCATGTTCTCATCCAATCTGGACGCTGCTCATAAGTAAGCGCAGGCTCTTCCACACCTTGTGGATAGATCGTATCGATCAAGTTGAGACGCGCCATTGCACCCACTGCAGGGGCGGTAAAGTATAGTAATGAGATAAATACAAGGGTCCAACCCGCTGTCCAACGTGCGTCAGCGACTTTAGGAACCGTGAAAAAGCGAATGATAACGTGGGGCAGACCCGCAGTACCAATCATAAGCGATAAGGTAAACAGCACCATATTTAGCTTGTTAGGAACGTCAGCCGTATAAGCTGCAAAGCCTAAATCAGTGACTACTTGATCGAGTTTGGTTAATAAAGGAATACCTGCTTCAGTATGGTTAGAGAATAAACCAAGACCGGGAATTGGATTGCCTGTTAACTCAAGTGAGATAAAGACCGCAGGAATGGTATAAGCAATCATAAGAACGACATACTGCGCAACCTGCGTATAAGTGATCCCCTTCATGCCACCAAGTACAGCGTAGAAGAAGACAACGACCGCAGCAATCAGTAGGCCAGTGGTGTTTTCAACTTCTAAGAAGCGTGAGAAAGCAACGCCAGCACCAGTCATCTGACCGATAACATAAGTAGTCGAGGCGATAATCAAACAAACCACGGCAATCATAGCCGCTGTCTTAGAATAAAAACGGTCGCCGATAAAGTCAGGAACCGTAAATTTACCGAACTTACGTAAGTATGGCGCTAGGAGCATCGCTAGCAGTACATAGCCACCTGTCCAACCCATTAAATACGTCGAGGCACCATAACCACCAGCGGCAAGGATACCGGCCATCGAGATGAATGACGCTGCACTCATCCAGTCAGCAGCCGTTGCCATACCGTTTACGACTGGATGCACACCACCACCAGCCACATAGAATTCGCTGGTCGTACCAGCACGCGCCCAAATCGCAATACCGAAGTAGAGAGCGAAGGACAGACCCACAAAAATAATATTAATTGTAAATTGACTCATAGTGCTATTCCTCGTCTACGCCATATTGTTTATCTAACTTGTTCATACGCCACGCGTAAAAAAAGATCAAGATGATGAAGACTGCAATAGAACCTTGCTGAGCAAACCAAAAGCCTAGATCAGTACCGCCGATTCTAATGCCTGCTAACAGAGGACGTAAAAGAATAGCAAAACCATAAGAAACTAGTGCCCAAATGACTAGGCTACCTAGGATGAGACGGACATTGGCACGCCAATAACCGGATGGATCGTTGTGGTTTTCCATAGGACAACTCCTTTTGTCTTGCCTAAAAACGGAATTATTGGTTTAAGTGTGATAAGCCGTTAAGGTTTCGCAGGTATCACTAAAAGCGATACGACGTTTATAGCAATGAACAGCATTGCCTGACAAACGATCAAAGCAGAACGGAAACGACCAATCAGCGTCACTAACTAAAATCACCAACAAAATAAGCGAGTTTTGGGCTATTTTTTCGACTGAAAACATCATAAAAAATAACTATTCACTGCGCATTACCCTAAAAAAGTGGGTAATACCTAAAATATGATGGATTGCTTAAAATTTAATTATCTAAAATAAATAGCAGTATTAATTAAATATGACAGGCAGGAAGAACGATATATTTCGAGGAAGGTAGATGGGGCATAACAATCCATTGTTCTTGAAGCTCTTATCTTCCTGACAAGCATCTTAAGGTTTGTACAACGCTAATTACTCATGCCAATAAGTAAATATTAACTTTATCGGAATGTCTATACCATTCAAGGTATCAGTAATAAAAAAATTGATAAGAAAATTTCAATCGTTAAACGTATGGTCAATCAATGCGACGAAACACTTATTCTGACACGATATACATAAATTATAAACGTTACTGAAATACTACTACAACTGTCTAAATTGTGCTGTGAATTTGTTACTTTATACATTCTATAGGATATGAGTGGCAAGTAACATTTATTTTAAAAATAAAGTTACTAAGTTGATAACCAAATGTGATGATTGTAGGGCATTTAATCTCTATAGAATGCCCGTAGCGTTTTGATAGCAAGTATTGAATACCAATAAATCAAGATTTTTACTGATTAAACCCTGTTATCAGTATCTAAAAAAGTAGGTTATATAAAGCGTAAATGAGGAGCTCGTATGAACGAAGGCATAGCAAATTGGTTCAATAGTATCGTCAATTATGGCGTTAGTATTATCTGGGGTAACAATGATTGGTTGATCGCGAGTAATCCTTGGTACGGATTGCTCATGTTCGTACTGATTGGCGCAGGTATTTATTTTACCATCGTCACCCGCTTTATCCAATTTCGCCACTTTGGTCACATGTGGCAGCTATTACGCGTCTCAAACCAAGGGCGTAAAGATGGCGGCATCAGCTCGTTTGAGGCTTTGATGACCTCACTCGCGGCGCGTGTTGGTACGGGTAACTTGGCGGGGGTTGCCATTGCTATTTATCTCGGTGGTCCGGGTGCTGTTTTTTGGATGTGGATGACCGCGATAGTCGGTATGTCGACCAGCTTTATTGAGTCGACTTTAGCGCAAGCATATAAGGTGCCGCACAATGATAACGTTTACCGCGGTGGACCTGCTTACTATATCGAGAAAGGTTTAGGAAAGCGCTGGCTGGCGATATTTTTCTCGCTTTGCCTACTCGTCGCATTTGGTCTGGCATTTAATGGCGTGCAATCCAATACGATTGCGCAAGCGACCAATGAAGCGTTTGGCATTCCAACGTGGATGACAGGTTTGGTGCTGGTCGTATTGGTGGCGCCAGTGGTATTTGGTGGTTTGCGCTCGGTAGCCCGCATCGCGGGCAAAATCGTACCAGTGATGGCTATTTTATATATTTTATTAGCGCTATTCATTATCGTGACCAATTTCAGTCAGTTCCCAGCAGCGATTGCTTTGATTGTAAAGTCAGCCTTTGGCTTTGAGCAAGCAGCGGGCGGGGTCATCGGTTACGGTATCGCTCAGGCGATGATCAACGGTATCAAACGCGGTTTGTTTTCTAACGAAGCCGGTATGGGCTCCGCACCCAATGCGGCGGCAACGGCCAAAAGTCATCCCGATCATCCAGCAGTGCAAGGATTTATGCAGATGCTCGGGGTCTTTATGGATACCTTGGTTATTTGTACCGCTACTGCCTCTATTATTATCTTGTCTGGAGTGGTTGACCCCAACGTCGAACAAGAAGGTATCCAGCTTACTCAGTTGGCACTATCGCAATATGTTGGCGATATGGGGGTAATATTCGTCGCGATTGCTATTTTCTTTTTCTCATTTACGTCTATCATTGCTAACTATAGTTATGGCGAGTCTAATCTTGAATTTATCTCTGGTGCCAAAAATGCCAAAGTGATGATTATGATTTTCCGCTTTATGGTTTTAGGTATGGTGTTCGTCGGCGCGATTGCTAGTTTGCCAGCAATATGGAACTTTGCTGATTTGTCGATGGGTCTTATGGCCTTGACCAACTTAGTCGCTATTTTAATCCTATCGCCAGTGGCCTTAAGAATATTGCGTGACTATGAGCGACAAGTAAAAGAGGGCAAAACTGGCGATCAAATTAAATTTAATCCTGATGACTTTGTGAAGCTAAAAGACGAAGCCAATCGTGATGCCTGGACGGATTAAGCTGACAGATTGGTTGTGATTATTAAATAAAGTGTATAAGTACAAAAAAACCGCCCTTATGATTAAGAGCGGTTTTTTATTGATTTCTTTATCTCAAATATGATTTACATATTTGGATAGTTAGGACCGCCGCCACCTTCTGGCGTCACCCAAGTAATGTTCTGCGAAGGATCTTTGATATCACAGGTCTTACAATGCACACAGTTTTGCGCATTGATAACGAACTTAGCGCCTTCTGCATCTTTGACCACTTCGTAAACACCCGCTGGGCAGTACAAACGTGCTGGCTCAGCATATAAAGGTAAGTTAATTGAAATAGGCACCGTTTGATCGGTAAGTTTTAAGTGCGTTGGTTGATCTTCAGCATGGTTGGTATTAGAGATAAATACCGACGATAACTTATCAAAGATCAGTTTACCATCAGGCTTGAGGTAAGTAGGCTGATAAGCGTGGTTGGCACGCTCTAGCTGATCGTAATCTGGCAGGTTATCGTGTAAGGTAAATGGCATTTTACCTTTCAATAAGTTGTGCTCGATAAAGGTGAAAGTACCACCCATGAATAGACCCATACGGTGTATTGCAGGCGAGAAGTTGCGCGACTCGTAATTATCTTGGTACAACCACGACTCTTTATACATAGTCGTATAAGCAATCACTTCGTCATGCTGACGATCAGCTTGTACCGCTTCGAAAATCGCTTCGGCGGCGAGCATGCCTGACTTCATTGACGTGTGCGTACCTTTGATTTTAGCTGGGTTTAAGAATCCAGCGTCATCACCGACCAATACACCTCCAGGGAAGGTGAATTTTGGTAAGGAGTTGAGACCGCCCTTAGTCAAAGCACGAGCGCCGTAAGAGATACGCTTGCCGCCTTCGAGTACATTCTTAATGACAGGGTGCGTCTTTAGGCGCTGCATCTCGTCAAATGGCGACATGTACGGGTTATGATAGGACAAATCAGCGACAAGACCAAAGCTTACTTGGTTGTTTTCATCGAAGTATAACCACCAACCACCAGTAGAGCCCGTTTCGGTCAATGGCCAGCCAAGTCCGTGCATGACCACGCCTTGCTCGTGCTTCTCTGGCACAACTTCCCACAATTCTTTTAGACCAATACCATAATGCTGAGGATCTGAGTCTTTATCAAGATCAAAACGGCTGATTAAGCGTTTGCCTAGATGACCACGGCTGCCTTCGGCAAAAATAGTATATTTGGCAAGCAGCTCATAACCCGGCTCAAAGCTTGGCTTGGCTTCGCCATTGGCCGCCACACCCATATCACCAGTCAGGATACCGCGTACCGAACCATCGTCATTATATAAGATGTCATCAGCTGGGAAGCCTGGGAACATCATGACTTCTAACTCTTCGGCTTGTACGGCCAACCAACGAACCACATTTCCCAATGAGACAATATAGTTGCCGTCATTGTGCATCGGTGCTGGGATTAAAGGATCTGGTACTTTGGTAGAGCGTGTGGCTGAATTTAAGTAGTAGAAGCGATCTTCGGTGGCTGGCACGTTTAGCGGTGCGCCTTTTTCTTTCCAGTCTGGTATCAGCTCATTTAAAGCACGCGGCTCGATAACAGCGCCAGATAAAGTATGAGCACCGAATTCAGAGCCTTTTTCAACCACACAAACCATAAATTCATCATTGCCAGCTTTGATAGCGAGCTGACGCAGACGAATCGCAGCAGATAGACCCGCAGGTCCGCCGCCGACGATGATGACGTCGAATTCCATTGATTCGCGCTCAATCTCAGGCTCTGCCGCGACAGGTTCTACTACTGGTTCAGGCGTTTTTTCGACCGCTACTTTCTCAGCAGGCTCTTTATCCACGGCGACAGGTTCGACTGCTGCTTCTGTCGCAGTTTCAATGGTCTCAGTTTCAATGGTCTCAGCTTTTTTGAGGTCTGCGGTTTCGACAGCAATCTCTTCAGCTGGCGCTTCTTTGGTCAGCGTCGTTGACTCTGGCTTTGTGGTGTCTAGCTTGGCCGTATCTGTCGCGACTGGTGCATCAGTGTGAACGCTATCACCGTCGACGACTGGCTTTTGATTGTCTTGCTCTTGCATACCTACTCCTAAACTTTTAGTGGCTTATCTCAGGGCATCATTAGCTTAACAATTGCATAATAAGGCTTGCGGCGCTAATTTCACTCAGACATATGGCTGCTCGACAGAAACTGTCTTTGCGGCATCAATTGACAACGTTGCTGTTAAACCTAGTGAATAAAAAGCGATCAACATATCCGCTAATAAAATGTGTCACTAAGACAACGCGCACTTGACTGTTTCAATAAAAAATCGTTACTCATTATAAAAGAAAAGTCCTACAAACACGATACGCATTTATGAGTATCGGTGTTAAGGTAAGATTTGGGTAGTAAAGGTATAATGACGATATGGTCCCATCATACCCGAAACTAAAATTTATAGTAATAGTAGATTTTCCAAACTTTAATTACTAGGTAAAGGATTAGATGATGAGCGATAATAATATTAAGACGGATAATAATTCGCAAAACAGTGCTAACAGACCGCAGGACGTGGCATCCAACCCAAATGCTATAGAAGCACTGAATCAATATTTAAAGTCTGCTGCAGGGACACGTGAAGGTCGGTCGATACCGCCACTGGAAAAGTGGCATCCTGAACAAGTCGCCGATATGGATTTGGTCATCAAAGCCAACGGTGAGTGGTGGCATGAGGGCGGGCAAATGACCAGAGAGTCATTGGTGAGCTTATTTGCCACTATCTTATGGAAAGAAGAAAATAATGGGGTAGTAGAGTACTTTTTAAAGACGCCTGTACAAAAACTTCGCATCCAAGTGGAAGATGCACCGTTACTTATCAATGATGTTGGTATCGTTAAAGAAGCTAATCATAGCTGGCTAGAGTTTACCACGACGACTGGCGATGTGGTACGTTTAGACGATGAGCATCCGATTACTTTGCAGACTTATACAGCTGATGACTCTGCTGATAATCAAGCTGACACGCAAGTAAAACCTTATATGCCAGTCAGAAATGGCTTGACTGCGTTGATCGCTCGTAATGCCTTTTATCATCTAACTGAAATCGGCGAATTAACAGAGCGAGCAGGTGAGACAATACTGACCTTGCAAAGTGGTGGCCAGTCTTATGAGCTGTCGATGCCAGCTGGCTAATTAGCATCAAGCCTCAATAAAAACTGTCTATCCATACGATAGACTGTTTTTTATTTATCATAAAAATACCGTTTTAAACGCGCTATTGAGAAGCTAAGTTTCAAGGGTTGTGTCTAAAAGATTGCGTCTAAAGAATTATGTTTAAAAATTAACATTTGAAAAATGCTATTGAAATGCTATTGAAATGAAGGTATCGATATGAAAACAGCGGTAGCGTACCGATGAATATTGCTGCAGCCAACCTGTTAAACGTAGTTGAGACACCGTCGACTGCCGTTGAAAAGCAGGATTTTAAACAAGCGGTTATTCATAGCGCTGAAAATACCACTTCGGTTAGCCAAACTATGGCTAATAAAGAGCGCAATGCGCCGATTGGCTTATTTGATTCTGGGGTTGGTGGTCTGTCTGTGTATCTGCATTTAGCCCAGCAACTCCCTGCCGAGCGTTATGTTTATTATGCAGATACCTTGCATGTACCGTATGGCAATCGTGATAGCAAAGACATCGAAGCATTGACCTTGACAGCCGTAGAGTGGCTGTATCAGCAGGGCTGCAAGCTCATTGTGATTGCTTGCAACAGTGCATCTGCTTATGCTTTAGAGACAGCTAGACGTTGTTATCCGCAGTTGCCTATTGTCGGCTTGGTACCAGCGCTCAAGCCCGCCGTGTTAGCAAGTAAAAGCAATCATGTCGCGGTATTGGCCACCAAAGCAACTTTGAACGGTACGCTACTTAATGAAGTCATCACGGCTATTGCTAGTCCTAACCGTACCCTAGTGACCAAGTATTTTGATCCAGAGCTGGTGCCTTGGGTCGAGGCAGGCATGCCAGAAGAGTGTGAGACCGCACAACGGCTACGCCAGCAGCTACAGATATTTGCACAAAATGGAGTCGATCAATTGGTGCTGGGCTGTACTCATTATCCATTTTTTAAAGCATTCTTATTGGATGAGATTGCACAGCAACAGCTATCGATACAAGTGGTGGACTCAGGACAGGCGATTGCTGAACGGGTCAAGCAACTATTAGTGGCAAACCAAATTTCTGCTTTGCTTAATGATGGTGCTCAGGATGATCATAAAGAGAGTAGGGATATGGGCATAATTAACCGACCACCGTTGACTTTTTATGCAACCAAATATGATGAAAAATTGGCTATACTGATACAGCGTTTGCTTGGCAAAGAGACACACCTACAGTACTATGCTTAGTAAGCTCCATCATTGATAGGTAATGGCAAGCCCTTTTATATCCACAATTTTGCATTTATATCAGTTACTATCCCTCTAATGAGAAAATAAACTGAGCGTATCTGCCTAGGATTATGCTAGGCTAGTCTGTGCAAGACAAGATATTTGTGCTTTTATTCCACCCATACTTATTTGTGTCATTATCCAAGCGCAGAGGTTATTTTGCCAAACCGTCGTTATCATATTCATGTCATTTGCGCTGACAACGATCAGTTGTTGGTTTTGAACAGTGTGGCGATTTTTTTTCAGGCGCGGGCATTCTTAACCTACGATGTCTCTAGTAAGTTACCGAAAGCTTCATTATACGGTCGCCAATGTATCGATGCCTGTGATTATGCGCTAATGATCATTGGCGATAGCTATGGCACCATGCAAAACACTGGTGTCAGTCAAATGCATCTGAGCTATCTGAATGCCAAAGCCAAGCTCAAGCCTTTACTCATCTTGGTCAAAAACCATCCTCAGGGTGCAGATGTCAGTCGGCAGTTGCAAGAGTTTATTAATACGGTTACTCAGCAAGCTAAGCATTTGCATCATTATGATGAGGATACGGATATTGAGAAACTGCTCATTCAAGCCTACCCTAACATGGTGATTCAACATAGCGTAAAAGACGTGTGGGTAAGGGTTAGTGAAGAATCAGTCCGGCTAAGCAAACAAGCCGCCTTGTCTGAATCCATAATCTCCCCATCCCCTACGAGCACGCTGCTAAAACAAAATAACCGTGTCGTCCACCAAGGTACTGCCACGGATAGTGTCAGTAAACCTATCGTCTTAACAGACACTTTTGTGATTCAATATAGTGCGCAAGCCTATGCTGGCGGCAACTTGACAGATGTCACCAGATCGATGACCTTAACGTGGCAAGAGATATTGAGCACCTTGATGAAGATACCGGCGACATTCTCAAGCTACGGTTTACAAAGTGCCATTAATCGCCTCATTGCCTCCAAGGCTGAGCACGATATCAAGCAAGAGATGCCCAACGTCCACGCCGTAGCACGCTGCCAAATTGCCCAAAATGACTTAAACCATTTGCAACGCCAGCTGGTCGCGGCGAACTGGATACAGTTAACGACTTATGGTACGCGAGTCTCACAAGAATTGTGGAAATTGACTTTCTATGCCCAAAACCTACTAAAAAATAAACAATCAACCGTTCAGACTTAGTAATGGTAATCAGAAACTCTAATCAATGGCACGGTAAGGATTGTCAACGGATTTCCTGTGCTTGCTACTACGTTTTGTAATACAAAGCATACGCGGCAACGGTTGTGAATTTAGCCAAGACTCGTGATAATAAAGGTCAATAGCGTAAAATGGTTTTACGATATTGGTTAGTAGAATAATAGTTATTAAAATAATAATTGAGATAAAAACGATTCAAATGGTGTACTAGCCTATATAAACTTATCTACCGTAAAAACGACAAACATAAAAGCGTATAATAATATTGACTGATTAAGGAGCACTATCATGAGTAATGATAAACATGACGAGTTAAGAAAAGAGATTGATGGCCTAGAGAAAACCATGCATGATGCCGAACAATATCACACGCTAGAAGAGCAAGTGGCGGATATGAAGCGCCGTGGCATCGACCCTAGTAAAGCCTATAAAGATTGGGACAAAAAACAGGAAGACGAAGATTGGGGCGACGACACCTGGAAAGAAAATGGTAAATGGGAGCCGAAGACGCCTGCGGATTTGGATGATAAAGCCCGTGAAAATTGGGATGGTAATAATGGCAAACCCAATCCACCACCGATCGTATAAATGATCTCAATAGGTAATCGCTTGATCAAAAAAAGCCACGCTAATCATATTAGCATGGCTTTTTTTAATCTCTTGGATTCAACATTGAAGTGCAACGCACCCGAAGCTAGATTTTACCTCAAGAGGCGTTCTAAACCCTAGCACCTTTCTAGGTCGATTATTTAAACTGTCTTCAATCGACTGAACTAAGTGCCTGCATAGGTTATCCAGACGCATTGACTTCGGTAGAAACTGACGAATTAACCCATTGGTATTCTCATTCGTTCCACGCTCCCAAGAATGATAAGGCTGAGCGAAGTAAATATCAGCCTTTAACGCTGTTGCCATCGTTTCATGGTCAGCAAACTCTTTACCGTTATCAAAGGTGATACTTAACGCCTGTTCACCTTTTAGCATGCCAATACAAGCTTGTGTGACGGCTACTGCCTTGCGATTGGGTAGCGCTTTGATCTTAGTCTCTCGAGTTGTTCTATCCACTAGAGTGACAAGCACACCTTGATGTCCACGACCAACCACCGTATCCCCTTCATAATCGCCCATACGACTGCGCGCTTCAATGATACTGGGACGGTCATTGATATCACAGCGGTTCGCTATCTTTCCGCGCCTATCAT
>NZ_AYYA01000042.1:0-8007 GCF_000511065.1 Psychrobacter sp. TB67 | reverse complement strand
GTTTATCCCAATGCTCAGGTTCAGCTGTGTATCGTGCATATGGTGCGTTACTCCATGAAGTTTGTACCATGGACGGATAAGAAGGCCGTAGCGGCTGATTTAAAGGCCATCTATGGCGCTGATACGCTTGAGATGGCAGAGGCCAATCTTGAGCACTTTGATGAGGTGTGGGGCGAGAAATACCCGCACGTGGTTAAGTCTTGGCGCAATAACTGGGAGGGCTTAACGGTGTTCTTTAATTACCCTAAAGACATCAGAAAAGCCATCTATACCACCAATGCGATAGAGTCGCTAAACAGTGTGATTCGGACAGCGGTGAATAAGCGTAAGGTGTTCCCCTCTGATCAGGCAGCATTTAAAGTGGTCTATTTAGCAACTCAGCAGGCATCCAAAAAGTGGTCTATGCCCATTCGTAACTGGACGTCTGCTTTAAATCGCTTTATGATTATGTTTGATGATCGTATTAGTAAGCATTTAATCTAAATGGCAGTTACACAGAGTTTGGGATGGTCTCACTTAGGGGCTTCTAAGGTCGAGAGATAGCCAAGATCAGGCATCTTTTCGCCTGTCCTGGCTATCTCTGACCCAACAACCGCTAGGACGCTAGCTTACCGTCAATCTGTCATAGTTAGTTATCATCGTGATTTCTGCGATTGTCTAAAAACTCTTGCTCTTCTTTAGTCAAAGCCTTACCTAGTCTTTGTTTCTGCTTAACAAGGTCTAAAAAAATATTGTCCATGTAGCCGTTCTTGGGATTGTTGCCGTACTCTTGAAGGTTTTTGATAGAGTTTAAAATAGACATTTTGCACCCCTTTTGATTATTTGATTTCTAAGTGTGGCGCTTGTGAGCGTCTTATCCGCTGCTCTACGTGCTTCTGTGCGTCCTTGCCCCAATTGGTAGCTCTTGATGATACTTGTTTGAGCTGTAGCTCTCTGAAGTCCTCATCTTCACCCATCAACCTTGCATTCAACTCTACCAGCTCTAACCAATTTAAAGTGCCTTGTGTTGGGTGTCCTGACTTGATTTTGTCGCTCATGGTATCTCTCCTTATTATTACTTTTCGCTTATGTGAGTACGTTCACTGTAAACTATTAGTACCTGTAGAAAACTATAGTTCCATGCCCTTATCATTATCTCGCACAATACGAACTTGCTGTTGTTGAGGGGTCTTTTGGGGTTCTGTCTGCTTCCTGTATTCCTTAATATCTTGCTGACCTTGCTTTGCTTCTTGCACGATTTGCGGTTCGTTCTTGGCTATCCAGTCTTTGGCTTGCTGCTCACGTTTACCCTTGTCTTGAAACTCTTTAACACTTATCTGATGTTCTAGGTTTCGCAATATCGTCCGTTTTTCTAGCTTCAGCTTTTCCCACTTGCTTTGACTGGTCATCATAGGTTTTTTTGCGTCATCATATGCCTTTTGATGCTGGGCTAGTTCTGTCCTTAGAGGTTTAAGATTGACGTTCTCAAACTGGCGTTCAATGTCGGCAAGCCTTTTGTCATAAGCATTTACAGCCTGCTCACCTTTTACGGCTTGGGTGTATAACTCTTTAATTCCTTGTTTGGCTTCTAGCTGGCGTTGATGTTCAGCAATTCTTCTATCCGCTTGGTTGATTGCTCCAGTCGATGCGTTAATAGCTCGTTCTGCGCCCTCAATTCCTTGTTGACTGTCATTAACTCTCTCGTTGACTTGTCCAGCTCTTTTAGCTGCCCAAGCTGTGTTGTATGCTGCGCTTTCAGTAAGTTTAATTGTTCTTTCAATTCTGTCTCTAGCTCTGTCATTGCTTTGTTCTCGCTGCTCTTTTAGGTCTTGTATGCTCTTATCGAGAACCGCTACTTGGTTCATCGTACGGTTATATTCCTTAACCATACGATTGTAGTTGCCCTTGTCGGTAGCAATACCCTTACGTTCCATCGCTGACGCTTCCCAACCTAGTTTTTGTGTGGGTAGCTGGTCAAGTCCTCGCTCTGCGTGGCTTCTGTGGTCTATCGTTACAGGAATATTGCGTTCTTTCATGTAGTCGTTAGTTAAGTCCGCCCATTGCTTGCGGATCAGCTTCAGCTCGTCCCTAGCAGTGGGTAGGTTACGCTCTTTGAGCTGGGTATTACTCATTTCTAGCTGTGATTTGCTAGTGAGGGCTATGCGTCCACTCTCTAGCCGTTCCAGTTTGCGAGTAGTCAGCATGATATGGGCGTGGTGGTTGCGGTTATCGCCCTCTGCATCAGGCAAATGAACCGCCACATCAACCGCCACACCGTATTTATTGGCTAAATCCTTAGCGAAGTCATTCACTAACTCACTACGGCAGCTTTCGTCTAGCTCATACGGCAAGTTAACAACAATCTCTCTTGCCGTTCTGCTGTTCTTACGTGTTTCGGTTGTCTCGGCTAAGTTCCAAAGCTCCGCCCTATCAATCTGTAAATTATTAGGGGTGTGTAGTTGAGTAAACACTACGCCACTTCTTTTAGTGTAGTCGTGTTCTTTGCCGGTGCGTTCATCTTTGATAGCAATACCGGCACGATAAGCAATAGACGCAGTGGCGGTTCTTCCGCTACTGCGTGATACTGGCTTAGTCGATAGATGATAAATTGCCATAGTTATCTAATTGAAATTATATTCAGCTCTTTTTGTAAAGTTTCCCAGACACTTACAAGTGCTTCCTTTCCGAAAGAAAATCTTTGAGGGCTAATATCGCCTAAAAAATTTATTTCAATGTAGCGAACCTCTTCCTCTTCGTTATCTTTTATGAGAACTAAAGATACTACATTTGTTAAATTGATAATTTGGTTATCTATATTTATAAATTTCATCTTAATAGACCTGTTTATTTTTTTGGGGGTCAAGGGGGTGTCCCCTTTGCGAATTATGAAAACTTGCTATACTGTAACGTAGTGGAATGTTAGCATAGTTTTCGTAAGTTCGCACTTAGTCAGTGGGACTTAAACATTGCGTATTAAAAATTCTATTAATTAATAAGTGTGAACTATGGAAAATATAATAAAACTTCCAAGCTTTGGTGATATTTTAAATGCATCTATTCAGCTCATGAAGTCTGACTTAGCAGCAAAGAAGCCTATAACTATGACTGCTTTTCAAAAATATGTTGATGAAAAAGTTGATATAACTGATGAACAAAAAAGCTTAGAATTCTTGAGTAATTTTGATATTGAGTATGATGAGGAGTCAATGAGTGGTTGCTATGATGAGCTAGGCAATCTTGCTATTACTATCTTGGACTCTTTTGGATTAATTAAAAACTCATGCTTTAACTTAGTATCTAATTATGATTATAAGACCCTAGAATTTTTGAATATTAATGAAACTATTACGCCTAAAATATTTGATGAAATAGATACGGATAACAGGTTTTGTCTTTGGCTTATAGGATTGGAAATGAATAACTATATTCAGACAGAATTTGATGAAAGGTGTCTAGGTGATACCAATAGAGTCAGGGGTTATCTTTTTAAAGAGTATGAGAGGCTAAACCAAGCAGCCTACGGAGAAGATTTAGATCCATTGCTAACTCATATTATTGCTAAGTGTACTAGTATTTTAGATGTAATTATCGGTAATAACAAAAACTCACTTAATGAATATTCTACAAGTGTTTCAAGGGCTGACATACTTAATACGATCAACCAATTAACTCCATTAAAGTTTGAAAAATTTGTATTACTACTTTTATCAAATGTACTCAAACAAGAAAATATAAGAGCAGACGTTTCATATCAGCATACAGGCCAGACAGCAGATGGGGGCATTGATGGCACGGTGATAGTCAACACGAGACTTAAAGGCAGCCAAGAATATTGTATTCAATGTAAGCTTTATTCAAAAAATATTGGTGTGAAGCCGATACGTGAGTTTTTAGGTACTTTATCGCATTACAGAAACTATCATCAAGGTTACTTTGTGACTAACGCTAACTTTTCTAAAGCAGGAAAAGATTTTGCTGCTGACAAGGCCAATATAGTTCTTATTGGCGGTGAAGACTTAGTTGATTTAATGATTGAATACGAAATTGGTGTGGAGAGAAAAAATATCGAGCCGCTCTTGCAAATGAATGCTAGTTTTTTCAAAAGTATATGATATGTCGATTTATAAAATGTTATTTATAACAAGGGTTTAGTTCTACTGGAACACCCCTGATCGTAAGGTAGTAAACCATGAAAAGATAGCTCCTCAATCTTAAACGAGGAAGATCTCATGGAAAATTCGAAAATATTTTGTATAGCTTTTTATTTTGCACTCATCAATGATGCAACTGATGTGATACCTAAAATATTTATATTCATAAATATTCTGGGCATTATCTAGTTTGCCACCTTAAAACTCAAACCAAAGGACTTGTAATGAGTACCACTATTAAAAAATTAGAACAGAAGCGACAAGAAGCATTAGACAAAGCCAATCGAATGAAAGAACAGATTGATAAGGCGTTGAATGGTCAAAAATTTGTCCTTGGGGGTATGCTTATGGCTATTGCTGAAAATGAACCTGACCGAATACCACAAATTTTAGCTGATATTGATAAATATGTGACTAGAAAAGCTGATATTAGCCGTTTAGAGGGCTTTAAAGCCGAAATAGGTAGTAAGGTGGCAAAAAGTAGCAATCAAAGTGATATGAGCTAAAATAGAGCTATTTACGATACTAATAATCATTGAGTAACAATTATTAGTATCGTTACTTTAATCATCATCGTCGTCATCGTAATATTTATTATCTTCTATACTACCGCTTCCACCACATTGCCAACACGGTTGTTGATTATCCATATTGTTCTGTATAAGACCTATACCGCAACATACATCACATTCTTTTGTAGACATAAACTTACCTCACTAAATTTAGTGTAAAAATTGATGTTACTATTCAATTGGCGATGTTTCAAGGAAGAGTATTGGGTAGTGTTTTCCAGCTTTTTCCTTTTGTTTTTTTAAGTAGTTATCAACAACCAAAAATGCTTTTAATGCTTTTAATGCTTTTAACAGCTTTTAAGTCCTCTGTATCTATTGGTATTAAAGGGTTATAACCTCCATTCGAATACGTTTACTTACCCATTCGAATACGTTTACTTACCCATTCGAATACGTTTACTTACCCATTCGAATACGTTTACTTACCATTCAAATACTTGAATAAAAGTGTACTTAAAGATACAATTAAATAAACGTATTCGAACATGGAAGTTATTATGGCTAAATCTAATTTAGTAGTAAAAACCAACTATCTAAACACCGTACTACAAAATCTAAAACTATCAGAAATACGCATTGTGCAACTGGCGGTTGTAGATGCTAGAGAAACTGGTACGGGGTTGAGTGCAGAGATACCACTTCGTATTGATGCCAAAAGATATGCTGAAGTTTTTAATACCACTCGTCAGAACGGCTATCTAATGATGAAGGACGCTGAAGATACATTATTCAACAGACGTTTTAGCTATATTGATGATGAAGGCAAGCTAGTTAAATCTCGCTGGTTATCTCAAGTTAGATATTTAGATGACGAAGGAGCGATTGAGGTTGTGTTTACTCCAGCCGTAGTAAAAGGTATTACTCGGATTGATGGGGCTGAAGAGTTTTTTACTAAATATTTACTAGAACAAACGGCTGCAATGGATAGTAATTATTCAGTAAGGCTTTATGAGCTGCTGGTTCAATGGAAACAAGCCAAAAAAACACCTGTATTTGAATTGGAGAAATTCAGAGGGCAGTTAGGGCTAGAGTTTGACGAATATCAAACCATGAGCAATTTCAAAAAGAGGGTTTTAAACCTTGCTGTTGAAGAGATAAATGAAAAATCAGACCTTAATATTAGTTACACTCAAAAGAAGAAGGGTCGTAAGATTATAGGTTTTAGTTTTATTGTTTTAGAGAAGACAAAACCAAAAGAAGTACGTGTTGAGCGTAACTCTGACAATGGCGATATGTTTATGGTTGAAGGGTTGAGTGATAAGCAGTTGGGGCGTATTGCACGCAACAAGCAGTTTATGGCAGATTACAATCACTTGGTTAGCTCGACCAGTCCAGCAGGGCAAACAGAACAAGGATGGGAGTTTGAGATGATAAATCGTCTTAAGCGCGACCCGTCGAAATTCACAAAGCGTCCAATACGTGATTACTTAGACTGTTGAGGTCGAGAGATAGCCAAGATAAAATATAAATTACTGTGAATTGGAGTAATTATCTTGCCAATTGTTGAAAATATTTTTGATGGCATCGTAGTTGAATGGGATAGCAAAAAAGCTGAATTAGTTATTAAAGAACATGGCGTAAGCTTCGATGAGGCTTTAACCGTTTTGTTATACGATGATAATGCTCTTACTAATGAAGATGTTAGGGGTTATGATGGTGAACAGCGATTTATTACTATTGGGGTAAGTTCTTACGGTCGCCTGCTTTATGTGGCATGGACTTTAAGAGATATTCGTTATAGGTTAATCTCTGCTCGTAAAGCAAACAGACATGAACAAAAGGGGTATCAAAATGCTTAAAGAATTTAACTTCTCTACTGCTAAAAAAGCTTCTGAAGTACCTGCTTTGCAGCGGTTAAAAAAAGCTCATCAAAGAAGCACACAAGCCGAAGATAGGCTGCTCGATGATGATGTAATTGATTGGTTGTCAAACCAAGATATAAGCACTAGAAAGACGGTTAATGCTCGGATAAGGGAGATTATGGCTGATAGTCATACTTAGGGGGGAGTTTCCCAAACTTTGTGTAACTGCTTATAATCCACTAACTGGAGAATAAGCAATGACTACTCAATCTGACATTAAAAAACTAGCCGAGCAAATGGCTGGTAGCATGAACAGCTTTGATGACATCAAAGACTTCCAAAAGCAGCTCATGCAATCCTTTATCGATACTGCCTTAGAGGCTGAAATGGAAGACCATCTCGGCTATCCCAAGCATGAAAAGGCGGATAAACCTAATAAGCGTAACGGGCACACTAAAAAGACCGTCCGCAGTGATACAGGCGATCTTGAAATCTCTACCCCAAGAGACCGTGATAGCAGCTTTGAGCCTGTACTCGTTAGTAAGCATCAAACCCGTATCTCAGGTCTCGATGACAAGATCATATTCCTTTACGCCAAGGGTCAAACCACCACTGAGATCGTAGAGAGCATTAAAGAGCTCTACGATGTCGACATCTCAAGCTCTCTTGTCTCAAGAGTCACCGATAACATATTAGAGGACATCACCGCTTGGCAGAACCGGCCGCTGAGCAGTGTTTATCCTATCGTCTACTTAGACTGCATTGTCGTTAAAGTACGTCAAGACAAGCAGATCATCAACAAGGCTATATACCTGGCACTAGGCGTGGGACTTGATGGTAGAAAAGAGCTGCTTGGCATGTGGTTATCAGAGAATGAAGGCGCTAAGTTCTGGCTTGGTGTTCTCACTGAGCTACAAAACCGCGGGGTACAAGACATCTTAATCGCTTGTGTCGATGGTTTAAAGGGCTTCCCTGATGCCATTAACACGGTTTATCCCAATGCTCAGGTTCAGCTGTGTATCGTGCATATGGTGCGTTACTCCATGAAGTTTGTACCATGGACGGATAAGAAGGCCGTAGCGGCTGATTTAAAGGCCATCTATGGCGCTGATACGCTTGAGATGGCAGAGGCCAATCTTGAGCACTTTGATGAGGTGTGGGGCGAGAAATACCCGCACGTGGTTAAGTCTTGGCGCAATAACTGGGAGGGCTTAACGGTGTTCTTTAATTACCCTAAAGACATCAGAAAAGCCATCTATACCACCAATGCGATAGAGTCGCTAAACAGTGTGATTCGGACAGCGGTGAATAAGCGTAAGGTGTTCCCCTCTGATCAGGCAGCATTTAAAGTGGTCTATTTAGCAACTCAGCAGGCATCCAAAAAGTGGTCTATGCCCATTCGTAACTGGACGTCTGCTTTAAATCGCTTTATGATTATGTTTGATGATCGTATTAGTAAGCATTTAATCTAAATGGCAGTTACACAGAGTTTGGGATGGTCTC
>NZ_AYYA01000041.1:0-9697 GCF_000511065.1 Psychrobacter sp. TB67 | reverse complement strand
CGGTGTTTTTCAAGATAGTTGTCACTCTTTGTTTAAATATTAAGCTGCATTTATTACGCCTTCTTCTGGTGCCTTATCTGGGTTGAGTGTTACAGCGCCAACCGCTTCACAATTTCTGATCTCTGTAGACCAACGCATCGGTTTTCTTTCCTTCGCCGCCTCAAGCACTTTCTTGCGCTTCGCTAAAATAGCGCCATCTTGCAGTGCATGACGTTGCCCTGGTGAGACAAAATTTAGCTGGCTGTGTTTATGCTCATCGTTGTACCAGGTTACAAACTTTTCCACCCATTCTCTTGCTGTTGCTAAGCAGCTAAAACCTGATGCCGGCCACTGTGGGCGGTATTTCAACGTTTTAAATAACGACTCTGAAAAGGGGTTGTCATTACTCACCCGCGGCCGACTTAATGATGCCGTAATACCAAGCTCTTCCAGCTTGGCTTTCATGGTCAGTGACTTCATCGGCGCCCCATTATCAGAATGCAGCACTAATGGCGTGTTAAAGCATTGCTCGCGTAACAGACAGCGTTGGATTAGCGCAGCGGCATATTCCCCACTTTCTTGCTCATGAACTTCGTAACCCACTATTTTTCTACTGTAAATATCTTCAAACAGGTACAAATAGTAGAACTGGCCTTTGACGATTGAGGCTAAATAAGTGATGTCCCATGACCACACTTGATTCGGCCCATCTGCCCGATAACTCAACGGTTTGCTTCGATTGACCGCAGCCTGAGTGCGGCCACGATGGTTAAGTTGACCATGAGCATTTAACACTCTGTAGAAGCTGGATTCCGAGGCGATATAAATCCCGTTATCTAATAATGTTGGCACAATTTGCGACGGGGGTAAGCTGGCGTACTCCGCTTGATTGCACACACTTAATATCTGTTGTCGCTCATGTTCTTCGAGTTTATTTGCTGGCTCTGGTCGAGCTGCTGTTGGCCTTAAATCAGCTTGCACTTGACCTTCTCGATACCAACGTCGATAGGTACGCTTACTGAGGCCCGTTTCAGCACAAGCCTTATAAAGGCGAGCACCCTGGGTATACGCCTCTTGGATTAAGGCAATCAATGCGATGCGCTCAGGCAAGGGGGTTAGCTCTCCTCGCTGTCGTCCCCCCAGAGCGCATTGAGCTTTTTTCTGAGCACCAGTAACGCAGCAGCTTCAGCCAGCGCTTTCTCCTTATAGCGCAATTCCCGTTGCAGCGATTTGATTTCGGCTTTGTCAGCCTTAGCCTGCTGTTTAATGGTTTTAGTTTGTACTTCTGAGGTTTGAAAACCAGCTAAACAATCCTGTTTCCACTGCTGTACTTGCTCGCGGAACAAGCCCTTTTCACGGCAATACTGGTTTATCTCCGCTTCCGACAGCGGCGCTGTTTCAATAATCACGGCAAGTTTTGCTTCAGCCGACCAATCATCGGCTGTTAATGTTTTACCTGGCACGGGGCGACCTTCTTTTCTGGCAATATCTCGCCAATGATACAAGGTTTGCACCGCGATGCCTTCTTCCCGAGCGACCTCTGCGACCGTTAAGTTGTGAGGAGGTAATAATTTTTTAAGGATCGCTTCTTTACGTTCTGGTGAATACCGAGCCATATCGTTCTCTTTTGCCGCACCCTGTCTTTAAACATAATGATTATTTAGGGGTGACAACAATCCTGACACAGGGGGCCTAAGACGCATAAAAAATAGAGTTAAACCGCCCCGACTATATCAGAGGCTGATTTACTTGAGGTAGGCAGCAATATCTGACAGGATTAAACTATCATAATAGTATTTTTCAAATTCAATATTGCTATACAAGCTTTACCATCATTTTGCTTTAAAACTTAATATTCAAGATAATCTCTAATTGGACGCTTCTTAAATTGAGAAGCGTCCTTTTTAAGGCGATTAATCATTTCGAATTCCCACATACTCATATCTTGACCAGCTGGGCTAGTCGAACTAACCAAATCATTATAGTCTGCTATAAAACTAGGGTTACGAGCAATGCGACCTAGTTGTTTATCATTTAATCCATCAACGGTGAACATATCTATGCAAACGTTTTTCTGCTTTGCGTTCTTCGGTTTGCTCTTAGCTAATACTTTGAATTTAAAGCCTGTTATGGTTCTGCCTTTTTTGACCTGTTCATAACTGACTTTAATATCTGACTTCTCATTAATCTCTTCGATTGAAGAATCTAAAATACGTTTTTTAAAGTTATCCATCCTCGTATATTCTTCATCACCTATACCTAACTGCTCCCTAAATCTTTTCAATTCAAAGACAGGGGTGTTTTTAGTGCTTTTCCATTGTATAAGCAACTCATATAATCGCACTGAGTAAGTGCTTTTCATATTTGCAGTTTGTTCTAACATATATGACGTGAAAAATTTTTCAAAGCCATCAATTCGTACGATCTCATTCACAACATCATAAGTAAAAATTATTGATATTGAAGCCATACCTTTTACATGCTTAGATCGTTGTATCCATCGTGACTTAACAGGCTCATCGTACTCATCAAGAAAAGAGAACCGACGTTCAAATAAATTTTTTTCTGCATCTACAATTGCTTCATAAGCAGTTTGGAGAGTTACATTGAAAGCTTCTGCGTAACGTGCAGCTGATATTAGTAATGGTTTATCAGTGCTTATTCCCTCACCTGTCTCACGAGCATCAACAATAGCTAGCTGTATTATTCGAACTTCTGACAAAGATAGGTTTTGTATTGCAGTATTTAACCTATTTGACTTCACTACTAAATCTGATTTACGCATATATACAAATCCCTTTATTAATAACCTCATATTATTATAATGTAGTTATAACTACAAGTTTTTATTGTGAGGTTATCATCAGGAATATGTAGGGTTATCATCAGGAATATGTAGGGTTATCATCAGGAATATGTAGGGTTATCATCAGGAATATGTAGGGTTATAGACTCTACAAACCTTTACAAACAAGGGATGCATAGGATGGAAAAGCATTTAAAAGCATTTAAAAGCATTAAAAACCTTTTTGGTTGTTAGTAATTAAAATAATAAGAGAAAAGAGTAGTAAAAATAGTGATCAACTGAATATAAGTAAGTTCAAATTGTTTGAAAATAAACATATAACCTTTAATTCTATAGGGATAAAACCATCATATTTAGCCCACTACGAGGTTTTAAGTCTCATTTGGCATTCTGCTAGGTAAATCATTTTAAAACCCTTTAAACGGCTAATATAAGCTTACACAGTCACTTTTTGATCTATATCAATTAAAACTTGTAGAAGACAGCTGTTATCTCTAGCAACTTTCATAAATATGTCACCAATGATCAACCTCTTATCATCGAATTGATTTCCAAAAAATCCCTTGTATCAGCTGATACAAGGGCAATATATATTTAAGTGTTAATCCAAACTATTGTAAGCTTTCATTCCTGCTTTATCGACCAATCTTTGAGCATTGCCAACTTTGTTAGGTGCTGCCACCTCTCTTAATATCAATAACGATTCTAGCATTATCGGCATCAAAGCCTTGACCATATCATTCTGATTTGAGGTGTTCTCTGCCGATTTTGATCCTTCGTCGTCCGACTGCAATAAGTGCAGAATCTCACTAATATCTCCTTTCATAAACTGAAGATCTTCAAGAAAGTTATTGGTATCTGACTCCAATTTTTTTTTCAAGTAGACGCCAGGAGATAGCCCTTCCTCTGCTGCTATCGCTTCTAGTTTTAGGTAGACCTCAGGCTTTAATCGGAATGATACAGTAGGAGTGTGCATAATTATCCTTGTTTGCATAATGTAGACATTAATATATCATATAAATCAGTTACTTGAGTCTATTTTGTTTGCACTTTGCATGCAGAGAAAAGCGTCTTAAATCAGGTAAGTTGCTGATTTAAGACGCTTTTTTTCATCCCGATAGGGTGCGTATGGTGTAGTCATTAAATTGAATAATTTAATGACCAAAAAGCAGGTAGAAAAATCGGTTATTTTCTACCTGTAGTAAGCCTTTTTAGCTAAAAAAGCTTATAAGAGCGTTACGTTAGCAAATCGTTAGCAAATCGTTAGCTAGATATGAGCAAATCATGAGCAAATCATGAGCAATTACTGTATGATCGATTAAAAGTTAGCAAATCGTTAGCAAATCGTTAGTTAGATATGAGCAAATTATGAGCGTTTTTATAATTGAGATAATTGGTTTCAGGAATAGATGGAGATAGGAATTTATGGCTAAGAGAACAAAGTTTTCCAAATTTCGTGATCTTTATGAGGTGATCGAAGAGCTGGCTATTTCATATACTTATGAAGGTGTGGTTGAGATATTAGCTGAGCGCCATGACCTCATTCTAACGACTGGCACACTGACCAATTATCTTTATCGCTATAGAAAAGAATCAAAAGAATTGTCTGTCGCTACAGATAATTCTAGCAGTAATATTGCGATTAAGCCTGAGATGAAAAAACAAATTTTTGTTGATTATTATTCTAATGACACAATTCAAGAGAATGATGTAGATACTAGTGCGAAATCACATGTAGATCCAGAGATGGACGACCTGGATGCTGCTATCGAAGAGGCGAGGAAGAAAATTAGGAATAAATCGTACAATAGATCAATTCTTAATAGAGGGTAGGAGAAGTTATGAGTATGGTCGGTGTATCAGTAGCAAGTAACCATTTCATGGTGTTTGAAGACGCGCAACGAGAATACCACCGTCAAATGGGGCGTCTTAACACCTTTGGTTTAGAAAACGAAGCTCATAGCGATAGCATACGTAAAAAGATGTTTGAGCTAAAAGATGAGGAAAGTATGCTAAGAGAATGTAGCGCGAGCGAACTCTACGTCATACAAAAACAGCTAAAACAGAAAATTGATGATTTTCTGCGTGGACTGGATGAGTAACACATTACTATCACTGTTCGTAAAAGACTAAAATTATTGAATTGACAGTACTTATCGCTTATATTAAATGTACATATATAAACGATAAGTACTGTTATGAGCACAACCAATTATAATATTCGTCTGGATCAAGAATTAAAAGATAAGGCGTTTTCGGTGCTTGAGGGCTATGGCTTAACGCCTTCGCAAGCGATTAAGTTATTTTTACATCAGGTAGCCGAAACCAATAGCATACCGCTGTCTTTTGTTTATCATACAATGCCTAGCACCAATGCACTTGAAGACGGTGATCAATGATTAAATTTGAATGGGATGAACAGAAAAATAGCAGTAATCAACGCAAACATGGCTTATCCTTTGTGTTTGCGTCAACAAGACCGCTATGAAAATGGTGAAGAACGGTGGCAGCATAGTGTCATCTGATTCTATGGTTGGTGTCAATATCATTGCTAGATTCCAGGATAAGGCGAAAAAGACTGGTGGCAAATACCAAGATATGATTAACGAAGCGCTAGAAGAGTATTTGTTAGATCATTAGTCGATAAAACCACAGCGTCTAAAACACCCACCACTTTTTCTTTTTCTCAACCATAGCTACGGTTGAGTTGTCTGTTTTCTCTCTCTCTTGTTCAAGTGGCGGCTCATCGCTTATTTCAGGTTGCTTAAACTCTAGCAGTCTCACTTGTGCGAAATCCTGAATAATGGCGTTGGCTTTATCCAGCGTTTTGTTCAATAGTCCTATCTGCTGCTGATAATTTTCAATTAACTTCTTTTGATCGCTTACCTGTTGACTGAGGTGTTCATTCTTGAGCTTTTCAAGTGCTAATAGGTGTTCAATGTCCGTATTGTACTGAACACTGTGGTTGTTCAAAGGCGTACTTTGGACAGTGTTCGCTGAACGTTCAGTACGTTTTTTAGAAATTGGCTCACCAAACACGCGCAACATCTCAGATGTGTCTATTTTCTTATCTGATGTTCTGGAAAGCTCGCCATCATTGACTTTCTGATAGATCGTAGTTCTTGATACACCCCATTCTTTTGCCGCTTTCGTCACTGATATGTTCATTGTTCACCTAGTGTTCAAGTACGTTTTTAGAAAGTGTTCAGTACAAATCTCCAGAACGTTCAAGCAACTATGCCATTAACTTATCTATGAGACAAAGAATTATATATCTGACGGCTTTTTTAAGCATAGAGGTATAGGTCTGAAATGTAAATTAGCTGTCTATAATCTACCGTGGTATACTGTACTGCTCTGTCAAAGAACAGCAATATATGAGTTAAGTCTATTTGCTGCCTCCAAATTGAAATTATTTGTATTTACATTTCTTAAGTGTCTTTTGCGGTTCATCTAGCATACTGTAAAACACATACACTTCTAATTTTAAAATTCTCAGAATCTCTTGCTTTCAAATATCAACTAATCAACCTAAGGAGGTTATTATGAAATATTCAGCTATTGCTATTGCCAATGCTTTTATTGAACAAGCTAATAATGGAAAAACTAATAACTTAACTCCAATGAAGTTGCAAAAGTTAATGTTTTTTGCTCAGTCATGGTATTTAAAGTCAAATAATAGCCCTTTGTTTGATGGTTATTTTGAACGATGGCAATATGGTCCTGTTTTACCTGAAATTTACCATGAGTTTAAAGTTTTTGGTGCTAGGAGTATCAACAGTTTTGGTTACAGTATGTGGAGTGAGTTCCAAACAGTACCTGCTGCTGATGAACAAGTAATCGAATTTCTAGAACAAATAATTAATGCTTATGGTGATTATAGTGGTACTCAACTGTCTTGGATGACACATCAGCCAGAAACCGCATGGTCGAAAGGAAAAGTAGGAACGCTTATCAACTTCGAAGAAATGGCTGAAGGTAGAGTGTGATAATGTGAAACTAGATATAAAAACAACTTTTGAAGATATTGAAGACATTAAAGAGAGTAGCGTTAATCAAGATACGCTACTCTCTTTTCCTATTTCTAAAGGGTCTATTACAAAATCTGGTAATGTTATACGTTCTTATATGAAAGAATTGGATTCAATTTCTAAAGGTACAATAAGTGAGGAAGAATTTAGAGAAGCACTACTTATATTAAAGCTTTATCGAGAAAACCATATTCCATCTCTAGAATATTTTTTGGCTTTATTAGAGAGCAAGTTAAAACGTTTGCAGATCTTTGAACAAAGCATTGTTTCTTCTCGTTCAAAAAGGTTGGAGTCTATAGCTAATAAATTAGTTGTAAGAACAACTATGAGACTGGCTCAAATGGAAGATTTAGTAGGTATAAGAGTTACCTTACCCGATATGGAAGCTTTAAATCGGTTCTTAGATGACACTTATAGCTGTGAGATAACTAACTCTGATTGTATTTTTGATGATTTCCACACTACAAATTATATCTTAGAGCCGAAGCTTGATGGCTATAGAGGAATACATCAAATATTCAAATGTAAAGCTGATGGAAATAATGTTTTTATATTAGAACTGCAAATCCGAACTAAAATTCAACATGAGTGGGCAACTGTAGTAGAGATATTAGGAACTTTGCATCATGTTTCGTTTAAAGCAGGTCAAGGAGACGAAAATTACCTACGTTTTCTTGAGTTATCAAGCGTTCTTTTTTCAATTGAAGAGTGTGTTCCTGTCATTGCCACTTATGAAAAGTTAACCCCATCAGAAGTGTGTGCTAAGTTGATTGAATTGGATAAAAAACTACAAATTATTGAGACGTTAAGAGGTTTTAATTCTATATCTTCACCCAAGCAAAATATCGAAGCAAAATATTATTTAATCCAACTAAACCTCTATACTCATGAGACAAAAATTTTGCCGTATAACGATGAACACGATGCCAATCAAGATTATGTAAAATTAGAGCAAGACTACCAAAGAAGTAATAATTTCGATGTTGTTTTGGTATCTGTAGATGATGTCAGTAAAATTGAAGAAGCATATCCGAATTATTTTTTAGATAGTAATAATTTTATCAGTAGATACACTAAATTATTAACAAAATATTCATAAATAAAACGCAGTCTTAAAGGCACTACTTTTTTACATTGTAACTCTCATAGTAGGAGATACGGTATACTTTCAGGACAAGTCCGTTACAGGTAGTTCGCTAGTAACAGTCTGTTTTCAGTGGTCTACCAGCTCGATTACAAGCCTAGTCAACTGATTGACTTAGAGCATAGTGTTATTATCATATTTTTAATGTTATTTATGAAAGAGTACAATTTCTGATGGTAAGAAAGTCTTTTTGGGATTATCTATGGGGTACTACTACAAGCTCAGGAGGGGCAATTTTTATACTCATAACTGGTGCATGTGGTTTTGCATCTTATTTTTTTGTACCTACTATAGAAGTATCATCGACATATTTATCAGCAGTCCTGTGCATAGCGTTTGTTCTGATTTATGTTGTATTTAATACTTCCTATGCAATATATGAAGATCTCCTAAAAAAGTTAAATAGCCTTCCGCTTAGACCAAAAGTCATAGCTGCAAGAGCGCCATCCAAATACTATAGTGCGTACATAGCCGTACTTGTTACAGAGCCTACAGAAAGTCTGACGAATGATAGTATAGTTTCAATCTACTTTTTAGTAAGTGAATTTGAAGAGCTAATAGCTATTGGGAAAGTAATCAACGTTCAAGACGACAAAAAAGTGCATGTTTTAATCACGTATGATCATGATCTTCAAAAACATCGCGATGCTATAATGAATAACGAAAAAGAAGCACTAGGAAAGATAGTATTAAAATCTGCAATACCTAGTTTCATAATTCCAGGAGCGTTTGATTTTGGATAATACACTATTTAGACCATTTCCAGCTATGGTTGTCAAAAAGAGCAGTCCATTCGAACTTGTGATTAACAGAGGTTCTATAGATGGAGTAGAGGTAGGAGATACATTTCTAGTTTACTATATAGATCCTGAGGAACTTATAGACCCTGAAACTCAAGAGAGCCTTGGGAATTTAGAAGTCATAAGAGGTACAGGAGTAGCGACCCATGTCCAAGAAAAAATGACTACGATAAAATCTAACCGGTATGAAAATAATTCTGGGAAAATTATTCGTAGAAATTCCAGCCCATTTGCTGGAATTTCTGCATTAATTGGAAGTGAGACTATAGAACAACCTGCAAAAGACTTGATACCGTTTGACGAAGCAACACAAGAAGATAAGGTTAAGAGATACTAAGAGACGCCTCTTAAAATGCTTCGCAGTTTAAGAGGCGTCTAAAACAGGATTTTTATTTATTGGAGGATTACCAATCACACTATAATCACTCCAAACCTACGGTGTTTTTCAAGATAGTTGTCACTCTTTGTTTAAATATTAAGCTGCATTTATTACGCCTTCTTCTGGTGCCTTATCTGGGTTGAGTGTTACAGCGCCAACCGCTTCACAATTTCTGATCTCTGTAGACCAACGCATCGGTTTTCTTTCCTTCGCCGCCTCAAGCACTTTCTTGCGCTTCGCTAAAATAGCGCCATCTTGCAGTGCATGACGTTGCCCTGGTGAGACAAAATTTAGCTGGCTGTGTTTATGCTCATCGTTGTACCAGGTTACAAACTTTTCCACCCATTCTCTTGCTGTTGCTAAGCAGCTAAAACCTGATGCCGGCCACTGTGGGCGGTATTTCAACGTTTTAAATAACGACTCTGAAAAGGGGTTGTCATTACTCACCCGCGGCCGACTTAATGATGCCGTAATACCAAGCTCTTCCAGCTTGGCTTTCATGGTCAGTGACTTCATCGGCGCCCCATTATCAGAATGCAGCACTAATGGCGTGTTAAA
>NZ_AYYA01000040.1:0-11809 GCF_000511065.1 Psychrobacter sp. TB67 | reverse complement strand
AGAGATACCATCTTAAAAAAGCCAAATCAAGTGCTAATTAGCTCAACTCTTGCTTGGTAAGGTTGCTGATGTTTAACCACGCCGAAACAAATATGCACAAGCTTACGCATCGCCGCACAGACAGCCTGCATTTTGCACTTACCGTTAGCAAGCAGTCGCTCATACTGCGCCTTAATGTCGGGATTATGCTTAATGGCGACTAGCGCCGGCATATACAATTTAGCTCTTACGGCACTTGAGCCATTCTTTGCTAAGCGAGACTTGCCCTTAAATAGCCCTGATTCACTATGCTTGGGAACTAGACCTAAAAAGGCTGCCATTTGCGACGCTTGACTAAACTGCTTATTATGCATCAGCGACATCATCTGCTTTGAGACAACAGGGCCGACGCCTTTAATAGTTTGTAGCAGATATTGGTCTTGCTTTAAATTGGGATGACCATCGATATGGTCATCAATATCACCATTGAGCTTAACAATGGCGGCTTGCAAAGAGACTATCATCTGCTCAATAGACGCTTTAACGATAGGAGCGGTGTCTGTGGCCTCCGTTTTTTCCAATCGATTCAGCTCACGTTGTAAGTCTTCTTGTAGCGCGTCTAAGCGCGACAGTAAAGACTTGAGGTGACGCGCCTCTGCTGGCGGCGGTGTCCACAATTTAGGCTTAGCACTATAGGTGTAGCGGGCTAATAACATACTATCTTTCTTATCCGTCTTGTTGCGACTTCCTAAACTAGCAGCATAGCTTTTGACGTAAGCAGGATTGATGATGCTAACGTTAAGCTTTTTATCAAATAGGTAGTAGGCGATGTTCTCGTGATAGACGCCTGTAGCTTCAAGGGTTATGTGGATGTTGTTTAAGTCATCAGTAATGTTAGCAATTAGCCAGTTGATAAGAGCAGCATAGTCACTGTGATCATTTTTAAAGACTTTAGTTTTGAATTTTAGTTTGTCAGTGTCTTTGAGCCATGCAATATCTAGCTTATTTTTACTAACGTCTATGCCTATATAATGTGTCATCTTATTGTCTTCCCTTGTTTATGCAGTGTCACTCATGGCATCTGATAAGATGTCGAGGCACTTGGATACCATTCAGAATATTAAGATGATAGGATGAGCATTGGGCATAATCTCTTACACAGTGTCTAGGCACTAAGGTTATACTCATACTCTCAATGCTCATGAATAACTGCTTTATTTTATCAACTTTCATCGATAGTATTAAGCGATTATTCAAGATACAAGGTTATACTACCCCGAAGAGAATAATTAGTATGACTACCAAACGCCAAAAATACACCCGAGAATTCAAGTTAGAAGCCATTAGCTTAGTCGTTGAGCACAAACGCAAAGTTGCTGAGGTTTCCCAGTCGCTAGGCATTGGTACTTCCACCTTAGACAATAGGTTGACGCGCTACCTAGCGTCTAAGTTTATGAAAGGCATGGGACTAATGAGCTGTCAGCTCAAGACGCATAAATACCAGCAAGCTGATCAAGAACACAAAGCCCATGACAATCTCTTAGATCGCAACTTTAGCCCAGAAGCGCCTAATCAAGTGTGGACAGGTGATGTAACCTATGTCCGTATCAAAGGTGGCTTTAGTTATCTAGCCGTTGTTTGAGATTTGTATGCCCAGCGTGTGGTCGGCTTTTCTATGCCAGACTCACCTGACAGTGCTCTGCCCGCTAAAGCGCTGCAGATAGCGTATCAAACCAGACTTAAACCTAGTGGCGTCCTGTTTCATTCCGATCAAGGTACCCATTACACCAGCAAGAAGTTTGCTGATTCAGTCGCTGGTTGTGACGGTATGATACAAAGTATGAGCCGTCGTGGTAATTGTTGGGACAATGCCCCAACTGAAAGGTTCCTCAGGAGTTTTAAAACGGAGTGGATGCCAAAGAGCGGTTACGAGGATATGGATGCAGCATCGGCCGCCATTATTGATTATATCTGGGGCTACTATCAAACCGTGAGACCGCACCGTTTCAATGATTATTTATCACCAGCAGAAAAAGAGAGACGTTACTTTAACCAAAATCTCTTATCAGCTGTCCTAAATTAGTTGACCACTAAACTTTTAGCCTGTCAACGATAAAATCTATCATCGCCAGTACTCGGTTTGGCGATGGGCGATGTCCGGGGTAGACCGCATAGAGATTGATCAGCTGATGTGTAAAAGAAGTAAGCACACACTCTAAACGTCCTGCTTTAAGGTCTTCCTCAATGTCGAATTCACCTTTTACAACCACACCTGCACCATTAATAGCCCATTGGCGTAGTACACCTCCATCATTGGCCAATCTGTTGCCGGATATTTTAACTGCAAATGATTTTCCTTGTTCGATAAAGTGCCATTCCGATTGCGAAGCGTTGGGACGAGCTAAAACCAGACAGTTATGCTGTAAGAGCTCTCTAGGATGCGTGGGCTTCCCGTTGTTTGCCCAATAAATCGGGGCTGCACATACGTAGCGCTTTTGACTCATTAATCGGCGTGCTTTGAACTCTGAATCGACCAGAGGTCCGGTTCGAATGGCGAAATCAAAGCGTTCACCGATCAGATCCACGACACCATCCGATAGATGAAGATCCACTTTTATTTGTGGGTGTAACTCTAGAAATTCATCAATGATCAATGGTAATCGAGTACGACCAAAATCATTGGTTGCTGTAAAACGAATGGTTCCTCGTAGTGGTCCATTTTGATTAACATGATCAAGCGCTTCTTTTATTTTTCCGAGTATGGAGCGGCAGTGATGCAGAAACTGCTCTCCCTCCGGTGTAAAGTACATGCGCCGAGTAGTACGCATAATCAGTGTTACGCCTACGTACTGCTCTAATTTTTGTAATGCTTGCGTGACTGCTGAGGGAGCGATGTTCCTTTGTCTGGCTACTCCAGCCATGGAGCCGATATCGTGAATATCCACATATATCTGCATTAAGTCAAGTCTGTCCATTATTCAATATTCCTGAATAAATTATTCTTTATATGGTTAATTATTAGTTGATTTAAATATTGTATCATAAAGACCAATTAACGATTTAGGCAGAATAAAATGACAACACCACTGATACAGAGCAATGATGGTCAAGGCTCACTGAAAGGCAGAAAAATTTTTATTGTTGGTGCAGGCTCAGGAATGGGGGCGTCGCTTGCAACGATGGCGGTCGCTCGTGGCGCCAAAGTGGCCTTAGCTGGGCGAAAGCAAGATAAGTTGGATAAGGTTGCAGCAGAACTGGGTGACAGTGTATTAGGTACTTATGCGCTAGATATTAGTGATGCGAAGCAAGTTGATGTAGCACTTGCAGAGCAGGCGCCATACGATCATATTGTATCGACCGCTGCTGATCTGGTGTTTAAGCCATTTTTAGAGTTGTCGGATATGGAGATTCAAAGTATGGTTGCCAGCAAGCTTTACGGTCCGATCAACTTAGCGCGTAGCGCTGATAAGCACCTGACAAATTCAGGCTCTGTGTTATTTTATTCAGGCCTTGCCGCTTATCGACAAGGAGTAGGCTCGTCTATTGTTGGTGTTGTAAACATCGCATTAGAAAGCCTTGTGGCTAATTTAGCCATTGAAATGAAACCAAAACGTTTTAATGTTATTTCTCCCGGAGTCGTCGATAGCGCAACTTGGGATATGCTCAATGATGAAGATAAAGCTGCTCTCTTTAATGATGTCGCTCAATCGCTTCCTGTTGGACGAGTTGGTCAAACGAAAGACCTCTCTCACGCAGCATTGGCTATTCTTGAAAATGGCTTTATTAATGGCACCGTGGTCAATGTTGACGGCGGTGGTCGTATCGCCTAACCTGTAAGACAATTAATTTTTGATACCAGCCACTGCTAGTGGCTGGTTTCTATCAAAAAAGTTGACGTTACCTAAGGAGATATAATGCAACCTCATATGCTTGTCGTAGGTGGTTCAGGTGTGACCGGAAACGGGGCTGTTGTCGCATTACAAGATGCTGAGTGGAAGGTAACAACTCTTTCAAGAGCGATTGAGCCTCCCCATGAGACAGCACATTTATCTGCTGATTTACTTAATAGAGCTTCACTACAGAAGCATTCAGACAGTCTGGCCCATGTGACTCATATTTTTTATGCAGCAATCAAACCCTCCGATGATGCAAAGACAGAAGCGGAAGAAAATAGCTTGATGTTTAAGAATATCATCGAAAGTGTGATAGCCGCTGGGGCGGATTTGAAGCGGGTGATATTCCTGCAAGGGGGCAAGGTTTATGGTGCTCATCTTGGTGTGTATAAAACGCCAGCTCGAGAGGATGATAGCCGTCATTATCCACCAAACCTATATTTTGAACACGAAGACTATGCTCGCACGTTAGAGAGTAAAGGTATCAGGTGGACCGCTTTGCGACCGGATATCATGATTGGTCATTCGCTTGGTTCTGCTATGAATATGGGGAACTTGATTGGTCTCTATGGTACGTTGTGTAAACACTTTGGCGTTGCTATGCAATTTCCGGGTTCTGCAGCGGCTTATAGTGTATTGATCAACTTTACGACTGCGAGTTTATTGGGTGAGGCGGTCGTGTGGGCGGCCGACAACGAAAAGGATGGTGCTTATAACGTTACCAACGGTGATGTATGTCGCTGGAAGTATCTCTGGCCAAAAGTGGCGGAATGGTTCGGACTGGATGTCGGCGAGCCACAGCCAATTAATCTTCAGCAACGTTTGAATCAGGCGTCAGATTCCGAATGGAAGAATATTGCAACTCGATATGACTTGCGAGAGCCTGATATTAATCGTATTGCTCAAGGCAGTTTTGGTGACTTCCTTTTTCATGTCGAAACCGATGGGATATTTGATGTGACGAAAGCTCGTCAGGCTGGATTCAATGAAATGAGTTTGCGTACAGATAATGAAATCATTGAGCATTTAGACAATATGGTAAAAGATGGATTAATTCCCAATCCCCAAACTATGTAATGATTGTTTTTCTCAAATTTTTTTGAAAGTCATCATTAGATTAAAAAAGTTGCTGGGTATCAAGAAGCTGGTGTCGTCACGGACGAGACGTTTAATAACAAGCTGAATGAGATTATCAGTACGCTTTAAGCTTTGATGTAACTGAAAGAGATGAATAAAAAAACACTCAACTTGGTTGGGTGTTTTTTGTTAAATAAATCTCTAGACAATAAGTAAAGGTTAGTACTCTGCTTCACTAACTATTGTGCTATCTTTAGAGTTGTTGCCAAATAACTAAAAGTAGTTTGTTAAAAGGAATTTGAAAGTGGCCGAAAACTCTAAAAAAGAGCAGAAACCACCCTCGATGTTAGAAATGAGTGAAATGCTTGATAGGGTTCGGAGTCAAATGTACCCGTTATCTTACTGTAGTGGTCAAATATTTTTAGACAGTACTTAAGAGGTTTTTGTTGAAATAAAGTCTCTCTTTCTCGCTCGGTGTTAAATACTCATTAAAGCTGTGTGGTCTTACACTTTGATAATAGCCCCAAATATAATCATTTACTGCCTGCTGAGCCTCATCAATATTGTCATAGCCGTTTTTTGGCATCCACTCTGTCTTAAAGCTTCTAAAGAACCTCTCTGTAGGTGCATTGTCCCAACAGTTGCCTCGTCGGCTCATACTATGCGACATACCATTGCACTTGGCTACGCATTTAGCATACTCTTCACTGGTATAATGACCACCTTGATCTGAATGAAACAGCACGCCTTTAGGCTCAAGTCTTATGTGATATGCCATTTTTAGTGCAGATGTGGTCAGCTGGGTATTCGGGCTATCTGACACCCACACTTCATGCTCTTCTTTTGGGCCCTTATTGTTAGGAATACGCACCTTAAACAGATTGGCCATAAAAGGAATGGTCGTCCCTTGTAACACCAACGATAAGACCACCACCCCAAAAGCGATATCAAACAGCATAAAGGCATTGTCCACCCCTGCAATCACTGGCAACATGGCAAGGGTAATGGGCACCGCACCACGTAAGCCGACCCAAGAGATAAAGCCGATCTCTCTATTTTTAAATTTAAACGGTAAAACACTGGTATAGACTGCAATAGGACGAGCCACTAAAATCATAAAGGCAGCAATGGCCACTGAATAAGGCCAAACTTCAAGAACGTTCGATGGCGTGACCAATAGGCCCAATACCACAAATAACACCGCTTGCGACAACCACGCAAAGCTGTCCATCACGCGCATGACATGCTCAGTTGAGCGTACCTTATGGTTGCCAATCATAATACCAGCGATAAAGACCGCGAGAAACCCACTACCGCCCAGTAAGTTAGTGGCAGAAAACACTGCTAAACCCGCCGACATTATTAAAATGGCATACATACCTTCTGCCAAGTGTATTTTGGGTAATAATCGAGATAGGAAATAGCCAAAGAACAAGCCCATTCCTAAACCAAAACTAAGCTGTTGTAATAGTAGGCCTAAGAAGCCTAGCGCTGTCTGTCCGGCAGGATCAACATTTAAAGCAATCAATCCTGTGACTAATAAAATCGCTAACGGGTCGTTGGCGCCCGACTCTAATTCAAGCGTGGCTTGGACACGATCATTTAATTTAACACCGCCATTACGCAGCAGTGAAAACACCGCTGCCGCATCAGTAGAACCAACGATTGCCGCTAGCAATAGCCCAAAGCGCCAATCGACATCCAGCAGCCATGTGACGAATACACCCAGTATCATGACTGTCGCAAGTACGCCCCAAGTAGCCAGTGTGATGGCTGGTTTTAAGCCAACTCGGAATGATTTAACAGAGGTGCGCAACCCGCCATCTAACAAAATACAGGCTAAGGCTGCTTGCCCGACAAAATTGGCTATTGCATATTGAGAAAACTCAATACCCAAGATACCTTCTTCACCAGCGAGCATCCCGACGACTAAAAACAATAGCAAAAGTGGAACACCCAAACGTGCTGATAAAGTGCTCGCCATAATACTGGCAAAAATTAACACTGCTCCTACGAGATACACGATATTTAAGGTATCCATCTTTTATTAAGCCCTATTTTATAATACTAAGCTGAACTAACCAGAACGGGAGTAACATTTACCCATTGCTTTCAACGGTTAATTATTGTTTTAACATGCTCCTTAAGAATAACTGAGCTATGCTTGTATGTTAGTAAATATCTTATTCTATTATTGCTAAACGAGTCATATTATGAAAAAAGAGACACTTACAGGACTATCTATTATTACATTTGCAGCATTTTATATTTGGATTCAAAATGGCAGTAACCCATTTGATGAAAAAAGAAATACTGAACTCGAACAAGCTCAAAAAACATCAAAGATTGCATTGCTAACGAAGTGCCAGAAAGCAGTACAGCCCATGCTTAAAGGCTTTAAGTCTATGGACATTAAACGAAAAAACACAGACTACAGACGATTAAATAATGGTAACTTTGAAGTCATAACACATTACTACGCTGAAGATAGTTTGGATGCGGCTCCGCTCATTATCGTCGACTGCTTATTCGATAAAGATGGCAGTTTATTAGAAACAGCGCAGGTTAAATAACTTCCAGTATAGCTATGGAGCTGTAGTAGATAAGACTTTAAATAACACACCTTTTTCTCAAACTTTTAAGCTGCTCATGCTGCTGGCCATTTGCTCAGCCAGTTTTTTAATGTCAGATTGAGTAGTCATTGCTTATTCTCCTGCTATTGGATTATAAGCAGTTACACAGTTTTTAGGAAAAGCTTCTCAATCTGGCATTAAGTTACTGATTCATTTCGGGTATACCCGAGTGGAAACAGCTATATCACCCTTTAAGCCCATTGATAGACCGTTTAAAATAGACTAATGCAGTAAAACCACTTCAAGCGTACTATTATTACGCCTATAATCTATTGTAAGTATGCCTATGATAAACCGATTTCACTGGTTCGGTACCCTAGTGAGGACTTGAATGGAGTCGTGGATTAGAGAGGTTTAACACGGGGTGTTGAGTTTGGTAAATGCGTAGTACTCGTAGATGACGCTCTTGATAATCGGCGTATCAAGAGGCATTAAACGTAAAGTTGAAACCGACTGTCAGTATCTGGTAGTAAGGTCTAAGTAGTACCTTGTGAGCTGTGACGTGTTCGGGGCATAAGTAGTAAAAAAAGCGTCTACCCGCAACGCATGACAAACACTACAGTATGTTTTCAACCCCCTGTTGTGTAGGTAAGGGGTCTGACACTCGCCCAATCGGTTCCAATAGGTGGTTCTATTCATTTATGACTATAAGAATAGAAAATTATAAATTTAGTAGTCTACAAATCTTATTCAACAAGGTTAATTTGCCAGTTATTGGCTTGAATGACAATATTAATTTTGCGTAGTTTCATCGCCAGGTCATCGGCTTGCTTTTGTAACCCAGCTACTGAGACCATAATATTCCATTTAATTTCACGATGACTATAACGATCTGCCTCAGTGTCGGTCGCTTCAATTGCTTCAATTAATAGTTTGTGGCGCATCTCCAACGCCTCGCGTTCAACCAATAGCGTCAGCATTGATTGATCTTTATCCGTCTTAGCAACTGCATTGGTACGGTGAATACGTTCAATCAAAGTAGATAGCTCAGTAATGACTTGACTAGCCTCAATCATTAGATGACTTGGATCTTCATTTGGCGTATCGCCTTCTTGAACTTTAGCATTACTACGAATACGTCCTTTAATTTGAGCAAGTTTTTTTTGCATATCGCTACGAATAAGTAGGGCTTCTGCGAGTTTCATTTTTAGCTCCTTTTAACACCTTATTAGTATACTGCGTTTATTATAGATGTGTTTGTCCGTATTATTGTTGGCTGGAAGGTGTCTAATCGTATGAACATCGATATGGTGATGGCAGCGTTAAATCAAGCCATTGCAGACAGAAACAACCCAAAAGACGTTATTCATCGTAGTGATAGAGGCGTTCAGTATTTATCTATTCGTTATACTGATCAGATGGCTGATTCTGGCGTTATTACCTTTGTTGGAACGCGGGTAATTCATATGATAATGCATAGTACGATTGGTTATGTATCACCTTTTGAGTTTGAAAAGCAATATTATGATAGTCTTAATGAGTCAGGCAAAGTTGCCTGACTCAAATAAAACGCTCTCCGATATAGTCGGGGCGGTTCAGATAGCCAACTGGTTTAATATTATTCCGGTATATATGGGGTTAAAAAACGCACTAAGGCAGTGATTATTAAGAGTATTAGAAGAAGGAGTTGATATTTTATAAATCGTTCTGGGATAAATAAACACAGCACAGATACTATAAAAATTCCTATAATTTCAATCAAATTAGATAGACTTTGAGAGCCAAATCCTAGCCCAGTTAATACGACCCACAAAAATGATGGTAAGAATACTAGGCTAAATTTTTTCAATGGTTTATTCATAGGTTAGGCTTATCTTCTATGTGGGCGCAATTTCTATTGCACCGGCAACGGCACAACCCTGATATACTTCGCCTGCGTAAGTTAATATTGCAGTAAGTTCATTTTGATAGCCATTGTCATCGATACAAAGGTTATTTTTTATATTCACAACAATAGGCTGTCCATTGATAGTACTCGCGTATTCGACACCTTCAGTATTGACAGAACCAGAACCCACCACGATAACTGTTGCTGTCGTTGGCTTTAAGAAATTCGCCTCTATACTTAGCTCATTTCCTTCAATCACTATTCGCCAAATTTTTTCTTTAGCGGTGTTTCCAAAAGCAGTAAATGCCGCTGACGCTACCGGCACTTCTATTGTAGGCTGCTTACTCAGATCCGTGGTGTCGGCACGATGGTTATTACAAGCCACTAGAGCTAAGCTGCCCGTTAAGCACATTGTCGTTAGAAGCAAAGAACGCATAATTTTTCCTTTAAATATAATAAGAGAACACCACTATTTAGCAGTGTTCTCTTTGTTTACGTGATGAAATTCAGGTTTTTACTACCATAAGTAGGTTTACGGTAGAACTAGAAGTTAGGGTCGTTACAGGTGGCCTTATTCAGTAACTTACCAACGTACTCTCTATATTAGTAATACTAATATAACATATCTATAAAGGTTGACAGTGTGGAGTAAGATAAAATCGTTTTTTTACTGTTTGAGTGTTTAAAATATGAAAAACTTAACTGCTGCTATTCTAATTGCGCTTCCTGTTCTAATGGTAAGTCCTACAGTAATGGCCGCATCTTCAGATGCAGTGGCTAAAACTGTTGATGTTCAATTTAAAAAAGGCGCTAGTTCAGCTAACTATTATGGGAAATTAAAGGGTAGTAAGTACGATTCCTATACATTTTATGCCAAAAAGAACCAAAAGCTTTCTGTTAAAACAACGGCAGGGAATGTGGATTCTTATTTATTTAATAAGAATTTATCAGATTCTGTCAATGTAGGAGAATATTCCTCTGAACTAGATAACCAAGGTTATTACAAGCTTCCATATTCAGGTAAATATGAATTGCGTATTCTTCAGCCACGTTCTCAAGCTTCTAAAGGAAAAACACCTCCATATTGGCTAGAACTATCTATTCTATAGGTATATAAGCTTAATGAGCTATGCTGAAGAAACCGTAGAGATAAACTTGGTAAACTAAGCGTATTAATCGGAGTTTATCATGACCAAGAAAGTAAGAACCTACAGTGACGAATTTAAAGCAGAAGCTGTCAAGAAGATATCAGACAATAATGGCAATATCTCGGCTACCGCAAAGCAGCTTGGCATTGCCATGCAAACGCTATCAAATTGGCATAACAAAGCCAATCAAGGCAAGCTTATCGGCACAGAACAATATGATCCTGATCTTATGACAGCGCTTCAAGAAATAAAGCAGCTCAAGCGACAACTTAAAGTTGCCGAGGAGGAGCGAGAGATATTAAAAAAGGCCACGGCGTACTTCGCGAAAAACAGTTAGTAAAGTACGCCTTTATTAAGGATAACCAGCAGATATTTAGTATCACAGCTATGTGCCGTGTACTAAAGGTTAAGCATTCTAGCTACTACGACTGGCTGAGTCGTGATATCAGCGATCAACAGATACATCGCAACCAGTCTGAGCTGCTGGTTAAAGCCGCGCACAGTGAAACAAAGGAGCGCTATGGATATGAGCGTCTGCATGCGCATCTAAGTGAGCGAGGCCATGACATTAGCCTATACATGGTGAGACGCATCAAAGAAGAGCACGGCATCAAATGCCGACGTCATAAGCGCTTTAAAGTGACCACCGACTCTAATCACAACAAGCTGGTTTATCCAAACGTGCTCGATCAGCAGTTTGATGCCAAGCGTCCTAATGAGTCTTGGGTCAGTGACATTACTTATATCTGGACAAATGAGGGCTGGCTGTACTTAGCAGGGGTCAAAGATCTATACACCAAAGAGCTGGTTGGCTACGCCATTAATAAACGCATGACTGCTGATTTAGTCTGTCGTGCACTAAATATGGCAATCAAGAACAGACGACCAGGCAAAGGGCTGATTGTGCATTCTGACAGAGGCAGTCAGTACTGTAGCCACGCTTATCACAAAATCATCAAGCAGCATCAGTTTACAGGCTCAATGAGTGCTAAAGGCAACTGCTTTGACAACGCACCCATAGAAAGCTTCTGGGGCATATTAAAGAACGAGCTGGTGTATCACCAAGACTATAAAACTAGATTTGCCGCCATTACCGATATCATTGGATATATTGAACTATATTACAACCAAACGAGAACTCAAAAGAGCTTGGGCTATAAATCGCCAAGACAGGTGTGGTTTGATTATTATCGTCAAGCTGCGTAATTAAATCTCCCAAGTTTAACTGTACGGATTTGACGGCAGGGGTCA